>DATEMG010000038.1:0-4324 GCA_035275805.1 Blastocatellia bacterium | reverse complement strand
AACGCGCTAGCGTTTAGATGGAGTAGTTGACTCTCTTTTAGATGATTCGGCGCGCAGCCGCAGTTTCTTTATCGCCAGTATTCGGCGTGCCGCGAGGTTCGATGAGCAGAAGATGGACCTCTTCGTCGGCGACCGGCCGGTGTTCGACCCCTTTCGGCACGACGAAAAGTTCACCCGGCCCGAGTTCTATCGTTTGATCGCGGAGTTCGATTTTGAGGCGCCCCTTCAGTACCAGGAAGAAGTCATCCGTGTCCGGATGGGAATGCCACACAAACTCGCCCTTCGATTTCACCACCATGATGTCGTGGCCGTTAAACTGGGCGACGGTCCTCGGCGCCCAATACTCCGAAAACTGCGACAGCTTTACTTCAAGATTCACTTTACCCATTCGCCTATTCCTTTCGATATCACTTCTAGCCCGCGTAAGCGCCGAGACTCGCTCACAACCGCGCTTATTGTACACGCGCTCAATGCTGATGGCGCCTTCTCGGCGGTCTTTCTGACGCCAGTTTGCTTTTTACGGATGCGAAACATATCATACGCGTTCGCTCGGGCAGCCACGCCGCGAGCGCATTTCAGTGGCATTCGAAACAGTCAATGACCGTAGACCTGAATCACAATCAGACGCCCGCCACTGCGACGCGCTGTCGCGCCTGGGTCGCGCCGTCATCGACTCCTCATAGTCATTCGTTACTCTCCTGGCGACTTTCATCGCCATCCGAATCGGCGTCTGGCCTGTCGCGATCGCACTGGCCTTGTTCGGGGTAGCCGCCGAGCGTCGTTCCCGATATATTCAAATCATCTCCCAATCGTTCATATTCATCTTTTTATTGATTTCTATAAGAAAGGCGGGTTTCATAGCGTTATGAAAATTCTGATCAGCGATAACCTTTCCAATGTCGGCGTAGACCTGTTGCGTCGCAATGAAGGGTTTCAAGTAGAGGTCAGCACTGGGTTGAAGCCGGAAGAGTTGAGGCGGGCCATCGGCGATTACGATGCCTTGATCGTCCGCAGCGAGACCAAGGTGACCGCCGAGATCATCGGCGCCGCCGACAAACTCAGAGTCATAGGCCGCGCCGGCACGGGCGTGGACAACATTGACGTCCCCGCCGCGACTGCGCGCGGCATAGTGGTGATGAACGCCGCCGGCGGCAACAGCGTGACCACGGCCGAACACGCCATCTCGTTGATGATGTCGATGGCGCGCAAAATCCCGCAGGCCCATGCGAAGCTCAAGGCCGGCAAATGGGACAAGAAGAGTTTCATGGGCGCCGAGTTGGCCGGGAAGACTCTGGGGGTAATCGGCCTGGGCAACATCGGCAAGATCGTCGCCTCGCGCGCCCTGGGGCTGGCGATGAAGGTCGTCGCTTACGACCCGTTCATCACCAAGGACGTCGCCATGCGCTCGGGCATCGAACTGGCCGCGCTCGACGAGGTCTTCGAGCGATCCGACTTCATCACTGTCCATACGCCGCTGACCGAAGAGACGCGCGGCATCATCGGCCCGTCGGCCTTCGCCAAGATGAAGAACGGCGCGCGAGTCATCAACGCGGCGCGTGGCGGGCTGATAGACGAGCGGGCGCTTTACGACGCGATCAAATCGGGCAAGGTCGCGGGCGCCGCGCTAGACGTCTTCGAGCAGGAGCCTGTGCCCGCGGACAACCCGCTGCTCGGGCTTGACGAAGTGGTCGTCACGCCGCACCTCGGCGCCTCGACGCATGAAGCGCAGGAGTCGGTCGCCGTCACGATCGCCGAGACGGTGGCGAACTTCCTGCTCACGGGCGCGATCGCCGGCGCGGTCAACGTCCCGGCTGTCTCGTCCGAGGCGCTCGAAACGATGCGGCCTTACCTGACATTGGGCGCCAAACTGGGCGACTTCCAGTCCCAATTCTTCAACCAGCCGGTCAGCGATATTCAGATCAATTACAGCGGCGAAGTGGCCGACCTCGATGTGCGCCCGATCACCCAGGCGATTCTGACCGGCCTGCTCAAACAGGTTAGCGCGCGGGTCAATCAGGTAAACGCATCGATGATCGCCGAAGAGCGCGGCCTGCGCGTCACGGAATCGAAAGCCCGCGCCCCGCAGGACTTCACCAGCCTGGTCGAGGTCGTAGTCCGCAACGAACAGAACGAGAGCCGGGTCGCCGGCACGCTCTTCGGGCGCGCGGAACAGCGCATCGTCGCGATCGATTCGTACCGTCTGGAGGCTGCGCCTCAAGGCCACATGCTCGTCGTGCGCAATGACGATAGGCCGGGCGTCGTAGGGCGCGTCGGCGTCTTCCTGGGCGACCACAACATCAACATCGCGCAGCTCTACCTGAGCCGCAATAAAGCCGGGGGCGAGGCGATGTCAGTATATCAGGTAGACAGCGCGCTCGACGCCGCTACGCTCGACGAATTATCGAAGTCGCCCCGCGTGATTTCGGTGAAGCAGATCAGTCTGTAAAGGTGTCAGGTGTCAGGCGCCAGGTTTCAGGTTTCAGGTCGTAAGTCTGACACCTGGCGCCTGACACCTGACACCTCAATAATCGAAATGCTGGCTAAACGTATCATTCCTTGTCTCGACGTTGATCGTGGTCGCGTGGTCAAAGGCATCAGCTTCGTCAACCTGGTCGACGCCGGAGACCCGGTCGAACAGGGCGCGCGGTACGACGGCGAGGGCGCCGACGAATTGGTCTTTTTGGATATCACGGCCTCGTCCGACCGGCGCGAGATCGTGGCCGACATGGTACGCCGCGTGGCCGACCGCGTCTTCATCCCGTTCACCGTGGGCGGCGGCGTCCGAACCGTAGACGACGTGCGCGCGATTTTGAAGGCCGGGGCGGATAAGATCTCGGTCAACACAGCCGCCGTGCAGAACCCTGACCTGATCCGCGAAGGCGCCGAGCGGTTCGGCGCGCAATGCATCGTTGTGGCGATCGACGCCAAACGCCGCCGCGCTTCGCAGCCGGGTTGGGAAGTCTATCTTCATGGGGGGCGCACGCCGACGGGCATCGACGCGGTCGAATGGGCCCGGCGGGCGGCGGAACTGGGCGCGGGAGAGATTTTGCTGACCAGCATGGATTGCGATGGACACAAAGATGGCTATGATTTAGATCTGACACGCGCGGTGGCCGAGGCCGTGAACATACCAGTCATCGCTTCGGGCGGCGCTGGCAAACTCGAACACCTTTTCGACGCCTTGACAGTAGGCAAGGCGAGCGCGGCGCTGGCCGCTTCGATCTTCCATTTTGGAGAGTTCACGATCGGCGAAGCGAAGCAATACTTGCGCGAACGCGGAGTGCTTATGAGATGAGGATTTGTCAGGTGTCAGGTGTCAGGTGTCAGGTGTCAGGTAGGAATCTGCCGCGTCATTCTTTTACTGAAACCTGAAACCTGAAACCTGAAACCTGAAACCTGAAACCTGAAACCTGAAACCTGAAACCTGACTATGTCCGAGTTGTTGATTCAAAATCTGAAGTTTGATGACAGTGGATTGATTACCGCCGTCGTACAGGATGACGACAGTGACGAAATCCTGATGGTCGCGCACATGAACGCCGAGAGTCTGTCGAAGACTCTGCAGACGGGCGAGACCTGGTTTTGGAGCCGTTCGCGGCGGGTGCTTTGGCATAAGGGGGCGACCTCGGGCGCCACTCAGCGAGTCGTCGATCTGCGCCTGGATTGCGACGGCGACGCGCTGCTGGTGCGGGTCAATCCGAACGGCCCGGCCTGTCACACCGGCGAACGCTCGTGCTTCTTCCGCGGCGCGCAGGAAGTCGAAACGGCGAAGTCCGAAGAGCCTGTGAGGCAAAATGAGCCAAGAGAGCCAAGAGAGAGGGATTGGGAGAAGGACCCACCCGTACTTAAACGCGTGGAGTCGCAGGTCTCGCTGGTCAACGTCGCCGCGATGGATTTGGGGATACAGCTTCAGGACCTCTTCAAATTGATCCAGGAGCGGAAGGATCAGCGGCCCGAAGGCTCCTACACGAGCTACCTGTTCAACAGCGGCCTCGACAAGATACTCAAGAAAGTCGGCGAGGAATCCGCCGAGACGATCATCGCGGCGAAGAACGCCGTCGATGACGAAGGCCGCAAACAACTCTCGTCCGAAATCAGCGACCTGCTTTATCATCTACTGGTCTTGATGGTCGAACGCGACGTGAGCCTGTACGACATTGCCGCCGAATTGAGCGCCCGCGCGGGCAAAGCGGCGAACCCGAAAAACTGACGGGGCGACAGGGCGACAGGGCGACGGGGGGAAGGAGAGAAGGAGCGCAAGAATTCGCTTCTCGTCTCTCCATCCCTCCGTCGCCCCGTCGCCCCGTCGCCCTGTCGCCCTGTC
>DATEMG010000037.1:0-9811 GCA_035275805.1 Blastocatellia bacterium | reverse complement strand
TACCGCGCGCGTAAGCAAGCGGCTGACTTAAGAGACGGCCGCTTGCTTACGCGCGCGGTACTGTACCGATCTCACGTGGTTTCATCTTCGTGATCCTTTGTGTGGCTTTGTGGATGAGTTTCTGAGGCTATTTTGAAATGGATCAAGCAGCAAAGCTGAAACGGAAAATTACCCGCCGATGGTTCATCGAACAATGCGGCGTCGGAATGGGCGCGCTTGCGCTAAACCATCTGCTCGCGAGCGCAGGCTACGCGGCGACTCAAGGGGCCGACAACCCGCTCGCGCCAAAGAAGCCGCATTTCGCGCCGAAGGCCAGGAACGTCATCTTCCTATTTATGGCGGGCGCGCCGAGCCATCTGGAGATGTTCGACTACAAGCCGCAACTGGCCAAGTTCGACGGCACGCTACCTCCGCCTGAGTTGTTGAAGGGCTACCGCGCGGCGTTCATCAATCCGAATTCGCAGTTGCTCGGGCCGAAATTCAAATTCGCGAAATACGGGCAGAGCGGGGCGGAATTGTCAGAACTGATTCCGCATACGGCGGGGATCGTCGACGATATCGCGATCGTCAGGTCGATGGTGACCGACGCGTTCAATCATGCGCCGGGGCAGTTGATGATGAACACCGGCTCGCAAATATTCGGGCGTCCGAGCATGGGAGCGTGGGCGATTTACGGCCTCGGGAGCGAGGCGAAAGATTTGCCGGCCTTCGTCGTCTTCAGCACCGGCAGCAAGGGGCCGAGCGGCGGCAATAGTTGCTGGGGGAGCGGCTTTCTGCCGACGGTCTATCAAGGCGTGCAGTTCCGCAACATCGGGGACCCTGTGCTCTACCTCTCGAACCCGCGAGGCGTCGATGAGAAATTGCAGCGAGATTCGCTCGACACGATCAACAAGCTGAATCGAATGCGTCTGGACGTGACGGGCGACCCGGAGATCGCCACGCGGATCAATTCGTTCGAGATGGCCTTTAAGATGCAGTCTTCGGCCCCGGAGCTGATGGACATCTCGAAAGAGCCTAAACACATTCTGGAAATGTACGGCGCGGAGCCGGGCAAAGCGTCTTTCGCCAACAGCGTCCTGATGGCGCGGCGACTGGTCGAGCGCGGCGTGCGCTTCGTGCAGATTTACCACGAGGCCTGGGATCAACACGGCAACCTGGTCAAAGACATTACGAAGAACTGCAAAGACACCGACCAGGCCAGCGCGGCGCTCGTCAAAGACCTCAAGCAGCGAGGAATGCTTAAAGACACGCTCGTCGTCTGGGGCGGAGAATTCGGGCGAACGCCGATGGTTCAAGGTGGAACCAACGACGGCCGCGATCATCACCCGAACGCGTTCACGATGTGGCTCGCGGGCGGCGGGGTCAAAACCGGCGTTACGATCGGCGGCACCGACGAACTCGGGTTCAACGCCGTCGAAGACCGCGTTCACGTCCACGACCTTCACGCGACGATTTTGCATCTGCTCGGATTCGATCACGAGAAGCTGACTTATCGCTTTCAGGGACGCGATTTTCGGTTGACGGACGTTCACGGATTGATAGTCGATAAGCTGCTGGCTTAATAATCTTTCTGACGTTCCCACTGACATTGGCGTTTGTAAAACCTCGGCCTTTGAGTGACAATACGCCCGCTTTTCACTCGACCTTTCTTTAATCAATTCGCGAACCAGAGGAGCTTCAACATGTCCGAAGTGTCCGACAGACTTCTAGTCAGCCTGGAAGCCGGCGTCAAGCGCGTCACGTTCAACAATCCCGCGCGGCGCAACTCGGTTGATTTCGAAACGATGCAGCGCTTCACCGAAGCGATCAAAGAGTCGTTTGAAGACGAGACTCGCGTCATCGTCATCACCGGCGCCGGCGATTCGTTCTGCGCCGGGGCCGATCTGCAGGCGGGGCTTTCGGGCGCTAGAGACGTGACGACCGACCTCCGCGAGGTCATCAATCCGGGCGTTCTGGCGATGCGCAGTTTGCCGAAGCCGATCATCGCGCGAGTTCACGGACACGCCGCCGGCATCGGCTGCAATTACGCGCTCGGCGCCGACATCATCGTCGCGTCGGACAAGGCCTTCTTCAGCCAGGCCTTCATCAAGATCGGGTTGATGCCGGACGGCGGCGGGACTTACTTCCTGCCGCGCCTGGTCGGATACAACAAGGCTTTCGAACTGATGGCGCTCGGCGATTCCATCCCGGCGCAGCAGGCATTCGAGATGGGCATGATCAATCGCGTCGTGGCGGCCAGTGAACTCGACGCGACGGTCGACGCGATGGCTGACAGACTGGCGAGCGCCCCCGCCATCGCGCTCGCGAAGATCAAAGCCGGATTGGCCAACGGCCTGCAATCAGACCTCGCCTCCGCGCTCGAATTCGAGGCGGCGGGTCAGGGCGAATGTTTCCGCTCCTCCGACTTCAATGAGGGCGTCGCGGCCTTCCTCCAAAAACGAAAAGCAGTCTTCACCGGGAAGTAAAGATATAGCGCCCTCACTGCGCTAGGCCGATGGGTATTGGAAATTGGATATTGAAAAGCGGGGAAGAGTTCGATTTCTCCCGGACTGACAACGCCCAATAGCCAATACCCGGTGGGATAACTTTCCATCGTCAACTACCAGCTACAAAGGAAGATCAATGAACGAAGATCAAAATAGACGAGCATGGTTCGCATTGTTCGTGCTCTTCGCGATCAACTTGATGAACTTCTTCGACCGCCAGCTCGTTGCCTCGGTCGCGCCGTTGATGATTCGCGATTTCAACCTGAGCGATTCGGAATTCGGCGACATCACGACGTGGTTTATTGTGATATACGCCGCCGTCGGTCTTCCGCTCGGACGTTGGGCTGATCGCGGACGCCGCCCTTTGATTCTCGGGATGGGCGCGGCGTTATGGAGCCTGTTCACGGCCGGGAGCGGCTTGGCGCAAGGCTTCAAGTCGTTGCTCGCCATGCGGATCGGGGTCGGCATAGGCGAGGCGAGTTGCGCCCCGGCGGGGAATTCATTGATCGGCGATTTGTTCCCGGCCAACGCCCGGGCGCGAGCCACGGCCATCTTCATGCTCGGACTACCGATCGGCATCTTCCTGAGCAACCTGCTCGGCGGGATGCTCGCGCAGTCTATCGGTTGGCAGAATACGTTCTATATAGCTGCGATTCCCGGATTCGTCTTCGCCCTGATGGCGTTCTGGATCAAAGAGCCTCCGCGTGGCGCGGCGGAAGCCGTTCAGGTTTCCGGCCCGGTTGACGGAGACTCGCCCTATCGCCGCGTGCTGAGCATTCCGACGATGTGGTGGATCATCCTGGCCGGCGCGCTGCACAACTTCAACGCTTACCCGGTCAACGCTTATATGCCGCTCTACCTGTTTCGCTATTACGGGATGGATCCGAAGCAGGCGGGTTTTATCTCGGCGGTCGTGCTCGGCGCGGTCGGTGTGATCAGTCTGCTCGTAGGCGGACTTGTGGCCGATTGGATCCGCAAGCGTTGGGACAATGGGCGAATGCTGATGGCTGCGCTCGCGATGCTGGTCTCGACCCTGCTGGTCTTTCTGGCTTTGATATTGCCGAAAGAACAAATGGTCTTCTTCACGGTTCTGATGGGGCTCGGCTGGCTGCTGTTTTATATTTACTACGTGACGGTCTATCCGGTGATTCAGGACGTGGTCGAACCTCATTTGCGCGGGACGGCGATGGCGTTGTACTTTTTAGCGATGTACGCGCTCGGCGGCGCCTTCGGGTCGAAGATCGTCGGGATGCTGAGCGACCACTTCGCTCTGCGCGCGGCGGCCGAAGCCGGAATGATACTTACCGACGTGAAACTGGTTCCGCCGGAGTTCCGCGCTATAGGCTTGCATCAGGCGTTCTATTCGGCTCCAATAATCTCGCTGCTGCTCACCGCGGTGTTGTTCGCTGGCGCGCGAACCGTCACAGGCGATATGGAGAAGCTGAGAAAGCGCATGCTCGAAGCGGTCGGAAAGTGATATGACAAACAATCGCAGATCATTTTTAGCGGGCGGCTTGGTCGTCGCGGTGGCCGGTCTTTTCGCCATGGCCGGCTTCACGTTCGCGCAAGACCCCGTCAAACAGGAGACGGCGCAGGAGCCGATTGTTTACGTCTGCCCGATGCATCCTGACGTGAATTCCAAGCTGCCGGGACAGTGCCACAAATGCAATATGAAGCTCGTGGCGTCGAAGGCGGGCGCGGGCGCCGATTTTTACATGTGCCCGATGCACCCCGACGTGGCCGCGAATCAGGCCGCAACCTGCCCTAAGTGCAACATGAAGCTGGTCAAGTCGGCGCCGCCCGAGACCGACGAATACATAGTCAGAATAAAGACCAATCCCGCGCCGCCTAAGGCCGGAGAGAAGGCCAGGTTCCAATTCACTATCTTTCATCCGGTGACCGAGAAGCAGGTCAAGGATTTCAACATCCTGCACGACATGCCTTTTCATCTATTCGTCGTCAGTCAGGATTTTGAGGTCTTCCAACACATCCACCCGGACAAACAGCCCGACGGCAGCTTCACGATCGAGACCGACTTGCCGAAGGCGGGCTACTACAAAATCTTCTGCGACTTCTTCCCGGCGGGCGGTATGCCGCAGGTGGCTCACCTGAACCTGGTCACCGCCGGATACAATGGCGATCTGATCTCATCGCAGGCCCGGCTCAAGCCCGACAAGCCTGTAGACGGCAAGCTGGTCAATACCGTTGAGGGCACGCGCTTCGAATTGAAGCTCGATCCCGTAGAACCGGTCGCCGGCAAGCCGGCTGAGTTGCATTATCACCTGGTTGACGAAAAAACAGGCGAGCCGGTCAAGGATTTGAAGCCGTATCTCGGCGCGTGGGGCCACACGTTGATCCTCAGTGAAGACGCCACTGATTATCTGCATTCGCACCCCACCGAGATGATCCCTGAAGACGTGGATCGGAGCAAACTCGAAAGTAAACCCGAGGTCGTCTTCGACACATTCTTCCCCCATCCCGGCAATTACCGCATCTGGTCACAATTCCAGCGTGGTAATAGCATCATCACAGTGCCCTTTACAATTTACGTGCCTCGGTTGAAATAACATCCATTCGAATGTGGGGCGGATGTGGCTCTTCTACACGATTTCCGTCATTTCCAGATTTTCCGAAATTCTGTAGTCAGAATTCAGGAAAATGGAGAAATGAACCTGCCCCGAACTGCACGATTAATGGGCCAAGTGCTTGACCCCTCAAGGCTTCGACTGTAGGCGCGTTTATGGCAAGGTGATTGCGTAGTCATCAGGCAGCGGGCCTCGCTGCTGAAGTGAAGTGTGAATTGAATCAATCGAAACAAACAGCCGTTTCCTACCCCCCTAGTTACGGCGCTAGAGAAAAAATCCAACACCTTTGCAGGAGCAAAAATTATGCGAAAAATGTTTTTCTTCGTTTTGGCCGCGGCGGCTTTGTTATTGACAGTCCCGGCGCAAAATGCGCAGGCGCAGTCTCAGTCTGAGATTCCTAAGGTCGAAATTGGGGCGCATTTCACTTTGTTGCGCTTCAGCGATTTCGACATTACTGATTCCGGCGCGGGAGGGCGTCTTACCTACAACCTTTCAGAAAACTTTGGACTTGAAACCGAGTTCAATTTCTTTCCTCAGGCGCGCTTCAATCTCGCGAATGGTTCCTCTCTGACCGGCAGCCGCAGAACGCAGGGTTTGTTTGGCGCGAAGTACGGAGTGCGGTCCGAGAAGGTGGGCGTCTTCGGCAAAATCAGACCCGGCTTCATTCGTTTCGGCGAGGGTTCGTCACCCCTTGGGGCGAGCGCAACTGAATTTGCGCTCGACATCGGTGGGGTTTTTGAATTGTATCCGACGCGCCCGGTAGCATTGCGCTTCGACGTGGGCAATACGCTCATCCGCTTCGGCTCTTTGGGGGGGGGCTTTACCTCCAATAATCTGCAAATCTCCACCGGCGTAGCGTATCGCTTCTAACTGCCGAAGCTCGCGGGCTTGGCTCCCTATCCCGCGTGGCTTTCACAGCCGTTTCATACGCCCCTAGTTACGGCGCTACAGAAACAATCCAATACCTTTGCAGGAGCAAAAAATTATGCGAAAAATGTTTTTCTTCGTTTTGGCCGCGGCGGCTTTGTTGTTGATGGTCCCGGCGCAAAATGCGCAGGCGCAGGGTACGTCTGAGACGCCGAAGGTCGAAGTTGGCGCGCATTACACATTGTTGCGCTTTCGCGATTTCGACATCACCGATAACGGAGTGGGAGGTCGCATCACCTTTAACCTCTCGGACAACATCGGACTCGAGGGCGAGCTCAATTACTTCGGTCAGAAGCGCTCCAGCGAATCCCCCCTTACAACCTTCCCTCTCTTTGTGGATAGCGCCAGAACGCAGGGACTGTTTGGCGCGAAGACCGGGATACGGTCTGAGAAGGCGGGCATTTTCGGCAAATTTAGACCTGGCTTCGTTCGTTTTGGCGAGAGCGGCGTTATCCCCGGGCAAAGCTTCACACAATTCGCGCTCGATATCGGCGGGGTTTTTGAGTTGTATCCCACGCGGCACGTCGCGTTGCGGTTTGACATAGGAGATACGATCGTCCGTTTCGGTAGCAATTTTACGGGTGGTGACGCATTCTACTCGAACAATCTGCAAATAAGCAGCGGCATAGCTTTCCGCTTCTGATGCCAAAGCCTCGCCGGGTGGGGAACTCCACCCGGCAAGGCCTTCATTGCATGGCCTTTTTCAGAAGAGCTATCTGACCTGCGTGATAAAGGTCGTGCTGAACCACGCCGTGCAACAAGACATAGTTTGAGTAGCGCGTGCCCGGCGTGGTCTCTTCGAGCCTTGCGTCGTCAATTTTCTTGATCCCGTCGCGCAGGCTTCGATGGCTCGCTTCGAGCGATTGCAGCGTAGCTTTCCAGGCCGCCTCGCTCGCGTCGGTTACTGGCGGGAAGTTGATCTCGTCGGGAATCGCCATCTCTCCTTCGCCTTCCAACCTTCTCCTCGCTATCTGTTCCCAGGCAATGATGTGATTGACGAGTTCCCAGATGCTGTGCGCGTTCGAGATGGGTTTGGCGGCGGCTTGTTCAGCTGTCACGCCGTCGAGCAGTTCGCGCAAACTTGGGCCGTGCCATGCCTCCCCTTCCTGAGCGCGTTTGAGTTGGCTGTTTATCCGATGAGTTTCTGTCATTGCCATATGCTTTCCTTGCTTCGATTCAGCCCCTGGTCAATTGTCGATATTTTATGCGATGCGGTTGATCGGCGTCAGCGCCAAGCCTCGCCCTGCGATCGGCCTCGTACTCCGAGTAGTTCCCGTCGAACCATACGACTCGGCTTTCGCCCTCGAAGGCCAGGATATGCGTGGCGATGCGGTCGAGGAACCAGCGGTCGTGGCTGATGATGACGGCGCAGCCGGCGAAGTTCTCCAGAGCCTCTTCGAGCGCGCGCATCGTGTTCACGTCCAGATCGTTGGTTGGCTCGTCGAGCAGCAGCACGTTCGCGCCCGATTTCAACATCTTCGCAAGATGGACCCGGTTACGTTCGCCGCCGGATAGACCCCCGACCTTCTTCTGCTGATCGGCGCCTGAGAAGTTGAACCGCGCGACATAAGCCCGCGAATTGACCTGGCGGGCGCCGAGCTGGATGGTGTCTTGCCCGTCCGAAATCTCTTCCCAGATGTTTTTGTTCGCGTCGAGCGCTTCGCGCGACTGATCGACGTAGCCGAGTTGGGCCGTCGAGCCTGTCTTGAAAGAGCCGCCGTCAGCCCGGTCCTGGCCTGTGATCAATCGGAAGAGCGTGGTCTTGCCGGCGCCGTTCGGGCCGATCACGCCGACGATACCGCCGGGCGGAAGTTTGAATGACAATCCCTCGAACAACAGGTTGTCGCCATAACCTTTGCTTACATTCTCGGCCTCGATCACGACGTCGCCCAGCCTTGGCCCCGGCGGGATGTAAATCTCAAGCGCGGAGGACTGCTTCTCGGCCTCCTGATTGAGCAGCGATTCATAAGCCTTGATGCGGGCCTTGCTCTTGGCGTGGCGGGCTTTCGGCGCCATCCGAATCCATTCCAGCTCGCGTTCGAGAGTCTTCTGCCGCGCGCTCTCCGACTTCTCTTCGCGCCGCAGCCGCTCCTGCTTCTGTTCGAGCCACGACGAATAGTTGCCTTGCCACGGGATCCCCTGCCCGCGGTCGAGTTCCAGAATCCACCCGGCGACGTTGTCGAGGAAGTAGCGGTCGTGCGTGACGGCGATCACCGTGCCCGGATATTTCTGTAAATGCTGTTCGAGCCAGCCGACGGTCTCGGCGTCGAGATGGTTGGTCGGCTCGTCGAGCAGCAGGATGTCGGGCTGCTTCAGCAGCAAGCGGCACAACGCGACGCGGCGGCGTTCGCCGCCCGACAGGACTTTGATGGGCGTCTCGCCCGACGGCGCCCGCAGCGCGTCCATCGCCATCTCCAGGCGGCTGTCCAGGTCCCACCCGCCCATCGCGTCCAGCTTCTCCTGGACCTCGCCCTGACGTTCTAGCAGTTTGTTCATCTCGTCGTCCGACATCGGCTCGGCGAATTTGGCGTTGATCTCGTCGAATTCTTTCAGCAGATCGACGACCTCCTGAACGCCCTCCTCGACGATGTCGCGGACGGTCTTCGATTCGTCCAGCCTCGGCTCCTGCTCCAGGTAGCCGATGGAGTAGCCGGGCGAGAGAACGGTCTCGCCCTGATATTCCTGGTCGACGCCGGCGATGATCCGCAGCAGAGTGGATTTGCCCGAGCCGTTCAGGCCCAGCACGCCGATCTTCGCGCCGTAAAAATAGCCGAGGTAAATATCCTTGAGGACAGCTTTTTTGTCGTAATACTTGCTGACCCCGACCATTGAATAGATGACTTTGTCTGGTTGTTGGCTCATTTCTTAGTTGAAGTTGTAATGTTTCGCTTGTGAGCGCGATGCTAAAGTCGGCAATCTTGTCGCACGCGATGGCAAATGGCAAGGGGCGATTATTTCGTCAGTCCACGTTTAACCCTGCTCAAAATACCGCAGAGCATCTCGATGTCATACCCGGTCGGGTTGAGTCGCAGCAGACTGCCGCGAAGCCTGCGCGTCAGGTCAGGCTCGTTGCCCGGCAGGACGAAATCGATCAGCTTCAATACCTCCAATGACAATTGCATCGCCGCTTCGGTCGCGCCCGCCGTGGCCGCTTCGGCGAGGCGGGGAACGATGGCGGCCTGCGCGCCGTCGCGGATCAATTCGTAACAGCAGACAGCGACGGCCTGGCCTAAATTCATCGATGGACATCCGGGCTCTGTGGGAATGCTCATCACGCGGTGGCAGCGGCTGAAGTCTTCGTTGGTCAGCCCGTGTTTCTCCGAGCCGAAGACCAGCGCCAGATCGTAATCGGCCGTCGCGAGTTCGCGGCTCAGATCGAATGGCGTGTAAAGGCTTTGTTTTTCTTCGACCCGCGTGCGGTCGGTTGTGCCGACGACCAGGTTGCAATCGGCGATGGCTTCATCGAACGCGCCGCAGACCCGCGCGTTTGCCAGCACGTCGGTGGCGTTGACGGCCGAAACGACCTCGCCCCACACGGGAGGGTGCGGCGTTACTACGGCTAGATCGGTAAAACCGAAATTCTTCATCGCCCGCGCCGCCGCGCCTATGTTGTTCGGATCGCGCGGGCGGACCAGCACGATTCTTCTATTTCCCATTTTCCTGTCGGAGAGACGAAGGAACAGAAGGACTCACGCGACGGGGCGAAGATGAAATGTCGCCTTGTCGCCCCGTCCTTTTGTTCCTTCGTCTCTCCGTCAGGAAAATGGGAAATAGAAGAATCGTGCTGGTCCGCCCGCGCGATCCGAACAACAT
>DATEMG010000036.1:0-5854 GCA_035275805.1 Blastocatellia bacterium | reverse complement strand
TAAGGCGGTTGAACTTTGCTTATGGCCTTTCCCTGCAACACGCCACCTGATACGGTGAGTTTCTTAGGCACTGGCGCCGCCGTCGGTTCCGGTTTCGGAGGAGGAGGTGGCGGCGGCGGCGGCGGGTCATCACCACCCTTGGTTCCACCAGGCACGCCTCCCGGCAAGCCTCCCGGCACGCCTCCCGGCACGCCATGCGAAACAGGGGTTACCTGTTTGGGCGCGACCGTTGTCGGATCCGGAATTTTTTCGGGTGGTTTGGTAGGAGGCGTGAAGGTAGTTACGGTCGGGATGATCTTGGTAACCACCGCCGGAGCGGGCGGGGGCGGCGCGCTGGGCGGCGGCGGCGGCGCAATCATGGCCGCAACGTCAAAGGCGTCCGCGAGCCCAGGGTTCATGTAAATAATCGTCCCCACGCCTATCACTAACAACCCCACGGCGTATATGCTGCCCGTGACGAGCATGTATATGCCCGTTTTGCCGCTCTCTTTACTGTGTTTGGACGACTCAACTAAGGTATCGAACATGGCTTATAGCCCTCCCTTGAGTTCAACGCCGATGGATCTGGCTAACAACTCCGCTAACAGTTATGATTTTGAATGTGTGAATTTGATTTAGGCGAATAGCCTGCGGCCTTGATACCTTCAAAACCCAAGCTTCACGCGCCCAACCAATTGCCCAAGCGCTTGCTCAATCATGTGTCCAGCCAATTGTTGGACAGACTTTGATCTACTTTGGGGGGGCCGAGACGAACAGGAGTCATTCCTGGAAAAACAACGTCATGTTCAGAGAACCTCGCCCTAAGAGCGCGAGCTTTAACACCTAAATTTTATTATTCTGTGTGTGACTACTTGGAGCCTATTGAATACAACGATCCTTGACTGGTCAGCAACGACGGTGAGTCTACTATTCGGCTCATCCGCGAGTCAAGATGTTTTGCAAATTTTGTATCATCAGATCGCCACAATCACAAGCCGTTTCTCGTCGATTTAAAGCCCCCTCGGAAGATCCCCGGGAGCGCCGCCCATTCTTGCCTGCATGCTCACGGGGAGGGCCGACTGATCAAAATATTCAGGTAAGGACAGGCGTCCTCATTGTTTCCGGGCATGGCTACGCAAAATGAAGGAGTTTTACCTTCCTTTTTTGCGGGGCTTTGTAGAGACGCCGACGGCGGCCAGCATCTGCGACGTGACGCCCCCCGATCCGACGGCGGCTTTATCGGTTAAAGCGGCCGAGTCAGAGCTTGCCGGCGCGCCGACCAGCGCCGTACGCTTCTTGGCCATCCAGGCTTCCCACCACAACATCACCGGGCTCGCGATGTAAATGGTTGAGTAGGTGCCGACGACGACGCCGATGAGGAGCGCCCAGGAGAAGCTTCTGAGCACTTCGCCGCCGAAAAGTACGAGGGCTAGAATCGTTAGGAACGCGGTGCCGTTGGTGATCACCGTACGCGACATCGTTTCGTTCACCGCGTCGTTGGTCAGTTTTACGAGATTCTCACGCCGCTTGAGGCGCAACAGCTCGCGGACGCGGTCGAAGATCACGATCGTGTCGTTCATCGAAAAGCCGACCAGCGTAAGGAGCGCAGCGATGACCGTCAGATTGATCTCCCACTGCATGATCGAGAAGACCCCGAGCGTGATCACCACGTCGTGAAAGATCGCAACCACGCCGCCGATGCCGAAGCCCCAGGATTTGAAGCGGAATGCGACGTAAAGCATCATTCCGAGGCAGGCCAGGAGCGTCGCGTAGATCGCGCGGTTTCGCAGTTCGTCACCGACCTGCGGGCTAACTTCGTCGGTTTTCTTGATGGCGGCCACTCCGGCGAAGAAGTTCTGTTCGAGCGCCTGCCCGAGTTGCGGCTCGATGCCGCCGAGATTCTTGACCTCGTCTATGCTTCCGATCAAACCGGCGCGATCCTTCTCGCGGTAGTCGATGATGCGGGCGGCGATTTCACCGTAGCGCGTGTTGGGGCCAGAGAGATTGAGCGGGTTCAGGAACTGGAGTTCATTGCTCAGCGCGTCGCGGCCAATGGTGTTGAGGTCGACCTTGTTCTGGGCGACGGCCGGGTCGTTGAGCGCGCAGAGCGCGTCGCGAATCTTCCTTTGCCCCAGATCAACGCTGGCGTTGCTCTTTGCCTTTTCCGATTGCTTGTCCTGAGCTTCAGCGGCTTTCGCAGATTTGAGTTGTCCGCACTTGTTTTCAGCGGATTGCGCCTCTCCCGATTGTCCGCCCTGGCCTTCGGTGACCGGTATGTTAGGCAACCGGATGAGCACTTCATTCTTCGGCGCCTGGCCGATCTCTTCACCCACGGGCTGGATGGTGATCTTCGAGCCGTCAATGCCCTGCTTCTCGATCGCAGCGCGAATGACGCCAGGGTCGGGCTTCTTGTTGAACTTCGCGTTCACTATGGTCCCGCCCGTGAAGTCGACTCCCATGTTGAAAGGATGAGAGTTCGGATTGCCGTCTACCGCGCGCCACGCGATCGAAGCCACGCCGAGCAGAAGCAACAAGCACGATAGGCCGATGCAGAGCCATTTCTTGCCCAGGAAATCGTAATTGGTATTTCTGAAAATTTCGATCATATCCGCTCACATTCACTTAATTGCAGTGATCAAACGCTGATGGTCTCCGCTTTCCGTCCGCCGCGATTCAACAGCCACAGGAACATCGATCGCGAGACGTAGACGGCCGTGAAGAGGTTGGCCAACAACCCGATGATAAGCGTGACGGCGAAGCCGCGGATCGGCCCCGTCCCGAAGAGGTATAGGATCGCCGCCGACACCACGGTCGTCACGTGCGTGTCGAGGATCGTCACGATGGCCTTGGCGAAACCCGACTCCATCGAACCGTAAGCGGTCCTGCCCGCGCGCAACTCGTCGCGGATTCGCTCGAAGACCAGAACGTTCGCGTCCACCGCCATACCGATGCCGAGAATCACTCCCGCGATTCCGGGCAAGGTAAGAGTGGCGTTGAAAACGGCCAGTCCCGCCAGCAGAATCACGAGGTTGAGGATGAGCGCGATCACCGCGTTAAGGCCGGACAGGCGGTAGTAGAAGAGCATGAAGCCGGCCACGAACACCAGCCCGGCGATCATGGCGATCAGCCCCTGTCTGATGGATTCGGCGCCCAGTGAAGGTCCTACCGTGCGCTCTTCCAGGTAAACAACCCCGGCCGGCAAGGCGCCCGATTTCAACACCAGACCTAGGTCTTCGGCCTGTTGCTGAGTGAAATTGCCTTCGATGCGCCCGCTGTCGTCAATCCTGTTTCTGACGACGGCTACGCTCTTGATCTCGTTGTTGAGCACGACGGCCAGATAGTTGCCGATGTTATCCCCGGTCCATTTTCCGAACTTTTCTGAGCCGTCGCGCTTGAGGTCGAAGGCGACCTCGTAACCGAAGCCTCCCTGAGACTGAATGCCGCGCGCGGCGCGCAGGTCGGCCCCGGTGATCACGGGGCTTTTCTCGACAATATAAAACCCTTCGTCCGCCGTCCCGTCTCCGCGTTTCTCGTTGTATTTCAAAACCTGTTTGTCGGTCGCTCCGGCGAGCGCGATTTCAGCCTCGTCTTGGGTGGTGAACTTCTGCCCGCCCTGAGCGACGGCTTTGATCTCCAATCGGGCGGGGGTTCCAATCAGCTCTTTAACTCGAACAGGATCATCGACGCCCGGCATCTGCACGAGGATCTGGTGATTCTCCTCACGGCCGTAGCGTTGAATCGTCGGCTCGGCGACGCCGAATTGATCGACGCGCTGTTCGACGATTATCTTTGCCTGTTCGGATGCATCGCGGCGGAGTTGATCGGCGGCGGCATTGTTGAGAGTAAAGGTCACTGAGGCTGGACTGGCGCTTGTCGAGACGTTCCAGGATTCACTGCCGAAGAAGGGCAGGATCTTTTCTCGGATCTCACTATGTTTATTCGCGTCGGGAGTCTCGATGACGACTACGCCGTTGGCGGGAACCTTCACGGCGGTGAATGGAATACCATTCTTCTTCAACTCGTCTTGGGCCTTGTCACGGTCGCCGTTGGTTATGTCTCGGATCACGTCGTCGACTTTGACCTGTATCACCAGGTGTGTGCCGCCCTTCAAGTCGAGACCAAGGCGGATGTTCTCAGTGAGGTTCTGTTTGAGCTTCGAAGCCTTGAAGAAATCGCTCGCAGTGCGGCTGTAGCCTTTGGGCTTGTTCCAGGGCCCGAACATGATGACCAGGCACAGCGCGGTGACTACCGCGATAACGATGCCGCGTATACGAAGATTTTTGTTCATAATCTACTTCTTCTCCTCCGCAGCCGGCGCGTCCTGCAAGCCGGAGATCGCCGTCCTGGCGACTTCGACTCTGATGACGGGGTTTTCTGAAATTTTCAACTGCACGGTGCGCTTGTCTTCTCGAACGCTGACTATAGTCCCGTAGATTCCGCCGCTGGTGACAACCTTGTCGCCCGATTTCAAATTGTCGAGCATGGCGTCAAGCGCCCGCTGACGTTTGCGTTGCGGCATGATGATCAGAAAATAGAAAATAACAAAGACCAGTAGCAGCGGGATAAAGGTCACGAATGGACTGCCTTGCTGGAATAGGAACAATGCGATTTGTTGTGACATCACCAGGCGGGTTAACCTCTTTTATCTAAGATTGATCGTATCGCTCGGGACATGGCGCGGATTTTAGTCCATCTCGCGCCCAATTTTACGCTGCGGACAAACTTAAAGTCTGTCCCTCTCTTATCCGGCTCTCATCCGGTCCAGATAACACGCGCGAAATTGGGCGAACTCGCCAAGCACAATAGCTTGCCTGACGCGCCGCATGGTGTCAAGGTAGAAGGCCAGGTTGTGGTACGAGCAGAGCGTCGAGGCCAGCATCTCGCCGCAGTTGTACAGGTGCCTGACGTATGCGCGCGAATAGCGACGGCAGACCGCGCACTCGCATTCCTCGTCGAGCGGGCGCTCGTCGCGAACAAACTTTGCGTTCCGGACGTTCATCTTTCCTCGCGAGGTGAAGACCTGGCCGTTGCGCGCGTTCCGCGTCGGCATCACGCAATCGAACATGTCTACGCCGCGCGCCACGCATTCGATCAAATCCTCAGGCGTCCCCACGCCCATCAGGTAGCGCGGCTTGTCGGCGGGCATTTGCGGCGCGATGAATTCGGTGATGTCATACATCCGCCGCTTCTCCTCTCCGACGCTTAGTCCCCCGATCGCATAGCCCTCAAACCCGATCTCGACCAACTGCTCCAGGCTCCGGCTTCGCAAGTCTTCATAAACGCTGCCCTGATTGATTCCGAAGAGCGCCGGCGAAACGGCTGTCGACTGGGGCGTGTCCTTCAACAGGTCGAACTCCGAGCGCGAGCGGCGCGACCAGCGCGTGGTCAATTCCAAAGAATCCCGGGCCTGCTCCCGGGTGGCGGGATATGGCGTGCATTCGTCGAAGCACATTACGATGTCGGCGCCGAGCGCGCTCTGAACCCGCATCGACACTTCCGGCGAAAGGAACCGCTTCGAGCCGTCAAGGTGCGAACGGAATTCCACGCCCTCTTCCCTGATCTTCCGCAGTTCGCCGAGGCTGAAGACCTGGAATCCGCCGCTGTCGGTCAGAATCGCGCGGTTCCACGAAATGAACTTGCGCAACCCGCCCAGTTCGAAGACGGTTTCGTGGCCGGGCCGGAGAAAAAGATGATAAGTGTTTCCGAGAATGATTCGCGCGTCGAGGCGTTCGAGCATCTCCTGCGTGACGGCCTTTACCGTGCCCGCAGTCCCGACCGGCATGAAGACGGGCGTCTCGATCTCGCCATGGGCGGTCCTGATCCGTCCGGCGCGCGCCTGCGTGACCGGGTCTTTATGTTCGACGTTGAAAAAATG
>DATEMG010000035.1:0-8736 GCA_035275805.1 Blastocatellia bacterium | reverse complement strand
CGCAACCGCTCGCTACCGCTTGCGGCGCTGACCTGCGGACTATTTCTTCTTGCCCCCCTTCGCGGCCGCGCCGGCCGCGCCCTCTTTCGGACGCTTCGCGCCGTACTTCGAGCGGCCCTGCTTGCGGTTGGCTACGCCGACCGAATCGAGCGTGCCGCGCACGATGTGATAACGGACGCCCGGCAGGTCCTTCACGCGCCCTCCACGCACCAGCACAATCGAATGCTCCTGCAAGTTGTGCCCGATGCCGGGGATGTAAGAAGTGACCTCGATGCCGTTGGTCAAACGCACGCGCGCGATCTTGCGCAGAGCCGAGTTGGGTTTCTTGGGCGTTTGGGTCTTCACCTGCACGCACACTCCTCGGCGCTGCGGGCAGGATTGAAGCGCAGGGCTTGATGTCTTGTATTTGACCCGCTTGCGTCCTTTACGAACTAATTGGTTAATTGTCGGCATAACTCAGTCTTATGACTTTTCCTCAATAATGAGGCGCGCCTCCTTGTTAGGGCGCGTCTAAATCCTTACAAACGGCCTTCGGCGCAAAATAAACGCCCCTCGGCGCAAAACAAACGCCTTTTGGCGCAACGCCGGGAGGCGCGCGCCTGCGACGTAAACATCGCCAGCCTGATCGAAAGCAGTGATTTTTTTTTGGGATTTTCGCGAAAGCGTGCAGATTATGGCGTCCCAACCGCCGAGTTTTTCTGTGGCGTGATTTTCGAAGCGATAATCGAGTGATGGCGCTCCCCCGTTGGGGATGCTCTCAGCCGGGAAGCCGCGTGTCTCGGTCCACGAGGGAATCACGACGCCACAATACATTCTCAAGAAAGATTCGCTGGAATTGCCACGTTTCCCGCTTTTCCACCGAACCCGGCAGCGCCTCTGCACCTAAAACCCGCTAGCGCCACCTGTGGGGCGAAGTTACTGCTTCGCAAAGTCCCGCAATATATGGGCCAGAACGCCGTTTGTCAAGTGGGATGTCACAGCTTTTTGCAAAGATAAAGTTTGGCTTAAATCCGTCTGTATCGATAACGGTAAAGACAACGTGGCGGCGCGTATTCCGCGCCCAATCGCCTCAATCGTGAGCGAGGGCGAGGAAAAGGGCCTCCTGCACTGTCGTCACATTCAATTCCTAAAGGCCAGTAGGCCTCATCGGCATTGGCGAATTCGTCCAATTGGGCCAAAATCGCGGCGCAAAAATTCTCGAACGGAGAGAACATGTATGAGATCACAAACCCAGGAATTCTTTTCTTACCTTCAGGACAAAATTTGCCGCGCGATTGAAGAGGTGGACGGCGAAGCGCGATTCCGCGAGGACAACTGGATGCGCGAAGGGGGCGGGGGCGGGCGCACTCGTGTGATGGAAGAAGGCGCGGTCTTTGAGAAGGCAGGCGTCAATTTTTCAGCCGTCGAGGGCGTCCTGCCCGAGGAGTTCGCCAAAAAGATCGAGTTAGGCGAGGGGCGTGAATTTTTCGCGACCGGCGTCTCGCTGGTGCTCCATCCTCGCAACCCCTACGCGCCGACCGTTCATGCGAACTTCCGCTATCTCGAAAAAGGCGACGCGCGATGGTTCGGCGGCGGCTCCGATCTGACCCCCTATTACCCGTTCCGTGAAGACGCGCGCCATTTCCACCGCGCGTTCAAAGAGGCATGCGACAAACACGACCCGGATTATTACCCCCGCTTCAAGAAGTGGTGCGACGAATACTTCATCATCAAACACCGCAACGAAACGCGAGGCGTGGGCGGGATCTTCTTCGATTATCTGCAAGGCGATATGGAGAGGCTTTTCGCTTTCGTGAAAGACGCCGGCGAGGCTTTCCTGCCCGCTTATCTGCCGATTGTCGAACTCAGGCGCCATCAAAGCTACGGCGAACGCGAGCGCGAATTTCAATTGATCAGACGCGGGAGATATGTTGAATTCAATCTGGTCTACGACCGCGGAACGATCTTCGGGCTGGAGACGCGCGGGCGGACGGAATCGATCTTGATGTCGCTGCCGCCACTGGCCCGGTGGGTTTACGATTACAAACCGGAGCCTGATTCGGCCGAGGCCGAAGCCTGGACATATTTCAAACCGCAGGATTGGGTCTGAGGCATAGGCGATCTTCTCCCCAATTACGAAAAAAAATAATCTCCGATTACGCATAGCTTCCAGCGCGCAGTCGTTGATCAGCACAGTCGCTAGCGATGAACGAACAATCAGGCAAGGAGCTTCCGGAAGCGACTGGTTTCAATCATTGCGTCTTTTTGCCGAGACTGCGCGCTGGAAGCGACGCGTACCCAGGTGTGATCTACGAAAAATTGAAGTTCGCATACGAAATTCTGGATAAAATGGTCTTACCGTATCACCTGCGCGCGCCCAGTCTTTCCGCTAAACTAGGGGTTTCCGCATAGATAACTGCATTCCCACTATCTCGAACAATCGTGGCGCCAGTCTTGCACTTGTCAATGCTGCGCGCTGGATGAGTTCTAGCGCCATTGTCTTCCAAGTTTTCATCCCAGCAAAGCTAGCCTTCTAAAGGAGAGATTGAAAGATCTCTCCTTATTTTTTTGTTCAGCCACAGAGCCACGGAGACACAGAGACAGAGAGAGGAAAAGACGGAGGGGGAGAAAGAAAAGACGGCGCTCCTTACCTACACTTATATTTCTCTACACCGCTCTCTCTCCGTCTCCGTGGCTCTGTGTCTCTGTGGCAATCTTTCAAACTGCAGCCAGGGCCTGATCGAAATCGCGCAGCATATCGACCTCATCTTCCAGGCCCACCGAAATTCGCACCAGACCTTCATTGATTCCGGTGGACTCTCGCAGTTCGCGGGAAAGCTGAAGGCTCCACATCGAGGCTGGATGTACGACCAGAGTCTCGAATCCGCCCAGGCTTGCGGCGCGTGTGGCAAGGCGGAGAGAGGATATGAATTTGTCGGCGGCGGCGTAGCCTCCTTGCAATTCGACGCTCAGCATTCCGGTGAAGCCGCTCATCTGCGATCCGGCCAGGTCATGCTGCGGATGCGACGGAAGGCCGGGATAATAGACTCGCGCGACTTTCGGATGATGTTCCAAAAACCTGGCCAGCGCCATTCCGTTCCGGTTGTGGCGTTCGACTCGCAGCCCCAGCGTCCGCAATCCGCGCAGCAGCAGCCAACCGTCGAACGGGCTGAGCGTGGCGCCCGCAACCAGCGCGAAACGCCAGACGCGTTCGACGAAATCTTTCGATCCGACGAGCGCCCCCGCCGTCACGTCGTGATGGCCGCCGACATACTTGGTCGCGCTGTGAACGACCGCGTCAACGCCGAATTCGAGCGGGCGCTGATTGACGGGCGTCGCGAAGGTGTTGTCGCAGATTGTGACGACCGCCCGGCCTTTGGCCAATTCCCCTCTGGCCAACTCTACGACGAAGCGCAGGTCGGTGATCTGCATCAAGGGATTTACGGGAGTTTCGACATAGATCAGTTTCGTGTTCGGGCGCACTGCGGCGGCGAATTCGGCGTTGTTGGTCTGATCGACATAAGTGATCTCGACGCCCCATCGCGGGAGGAACTCTTTCATCAGCGTCGTCGCGCCGGCGTAATGATTGCGTTGCGCCACGACATGATCGCCGGTTTCGAGCAGGCAACCCATGGCGGCGAAGATCGCGCCCATTCCGGAGCTGAAGACCTGGGCCGCTTCTCCGCCTTCGAGCGCGGCCAAGGTCGCTTCGACCATCGCGTGGTTGGGGTTCCCGTTGCGCGTATAGAACTCCGCCGGCTTCGTGGCGACGGCGATCTCGGCGAAATCTTCGGTCGTCTCGGCGCCGAAAGTCGTCGTTTGCCAGATCGGCGGGCTGATCGCGGAAGTGCTGTTCAGCGGTTTCGACGCGTAAATCGATTTGCTCTGCAAGCCTTCAAGATCGGGATTCTCTTTTGACATCGTCCTTCCTATGATGAGCATCGGTACCGTACCTTCATCAATGCTGCGCAAGATGGGTGAATTTTAGAGTCACCAGGGCCTGTTTGATAGCGTTGACCGCATCGTCGAACCTCGATTCGTGGACGAGCACGGCGTCGGTGCGATAGGTCGAAATGCTCAGGATGCTGATGTCGGCTTCGGCCAGCGCGGTGCTGATCTCAGCGATGAAACCGACCACCGAAAAGTCGAGGACCGTGTCGAACCGGATCAGCCGTCGTCTCTCCTGCGCGACCGCGCCAGGAAAACGCGGCGCCAGTTTGCTCCAGATATCTTCGGCGACGACCAGAGTAATTTCCTCCTTGTCGCGCGTCAGCGAAACGAAGCCCTCGGCGCCGCGCAAACAGTCGATCGCCTCGCTGTAATGTTCGAGCGGAAGGCTCGCAATGACATACCGCGTTTCCGGCAAGTATAGACTTATGGGCATAAGATCACTCGATAACGGCGTAAGCCCGAACCGGGAACGTCCCCACACCGCGAAACTTCACAGGGACGCAGTGAAAACGGAACCCGCGCGCGGGCAATTCATTCAGGCCGCAAAGATGCTCGACAACCGGAATCCCGGCGCCGAGCAACCACGTGTGCGCGGGCCGCGAGCCGTCTTGCGCGTCGTCAATGTTCACTGAATCGATGCCGACCAGCGCCGGCGCGGCTTCTACCAGCAACTCGGCGGCGCGGCTGGTCACGAACGGAGCTCCCTCGCCGTATTGAGGCGTCCGCCAATGCGCGTCCCAACCGGTGTGAACCAGAACCGCACGGCCTCGCAAATCGAGACCTTGAAAATATTCCTCATCAATCGCGCGACTGTCTCGTCCGGTCGCGTTTATTACCAGACCTTCGACATCAGCCAGGCGTTCGAGCGGCAACCCGCCGAGATCAATTCCCCCCTCGAATCGATGGAACGGCGCGTCAATGTAGGTTCCGGTGTTGGCGATCATCTCGATGCGCCCGATCTGAAAAGTCGTTCCTTCGGCGTACCTGCCACTTGACGCCTCGCGGCTCAGATAATCGGAAACGATCGGAGCGGGAAGACCTGGATATGTGACCATTCCCGCTTCAACCTCATGGCTCACGTCAATCAGTCTTCGTTTCATTTGACCTTAAGGAGGGGTTTATCCGGGCGCGTCGGGTCGCCAATCTTTAACTATCTACTCGCCACCGACGGCCATCCCGATTTGCGCAGCTCTTGTTTCAACCTTGCCATCGTCGCTTCGATGTCCTCAAGTTTGCGCGGGATCGCCGCCGACATGTTCACCGGCTCGCCCGAAGTGACCAGAATGTCGTCCTCGATGCGGACGCCGATGCCTTTGTATTTCTCGAAGGCCGGGCGGACGGCTTTGATGAATCGCTCGTTCTCCGGCGTCTTCGGTAAAACGTCCAGCGCGTCGGGCCGGATGTAGATTCCCGGCTCGACCGTCAGGATCATTCCCGGCGCGAGCGCCTTTCCGAGGACGCCCACGTCGTGGACGTTCATCCCGAGCCAGTGGCTCGTGCCGTGCATAAACCACGTGCGGTATTCGTTGTTCTCCTTCGACGTGATCAACCCGAGCCTCAGCAATCCTTCTTTGATCACCTCCGTGGACCGACCGTTGACGGTGTCTTTCGGGTCGCTGCCTAGCATGAATTTGCCGGGGCGGGCAAGTTTGATAGCTTCGGTCTGCGCTTCGAGGACGACATTGTAAATCTCGGCCTGTTCCTTGGTAAATTTGCCGTTGATCGGGATGGTGCGGGTGATGTCGGCGGTGTAATGATCAAATTCGGAGGCGCAATCCATCAGCAGCAGGCTGCCGTCGTCGAGGCGATCCTGGTTGGTGATGTAGTGCAGCGTAGTGGCGTTCGGCCCCGCCCCGACGATGCACGGATAGCCCCAGTTGTCGGCGCCGCGGCGGCGGAACGTGTATTCGAATTCGGCCTGGATTTCATATTCATGCATTGCCGGCGCGGCGGCGGCGAAGACGCGGTGGAAGGCCTCTGCGGTAATGTCTACGGCGTGCTGCAGCAGTTTCTGTTCCCACGTCGATTTGACCTGGCGCAATTCGGCGAAGATCGGCGTCGCCGACTTAAATTTCAACCCGGCGGAAGCGGCCTTGATCGCCCCGGCGAATTCGTACTCCCGCCGGTATTCGCGCAGGTCGCGATCTGTGGACGGCGCGAGCAGATATATCTCGCCCTGGTCCGATTTCACGGCTTCGATCAAGGCCTGGAATTCGTTCTCCCATGCGGCGGTCAATTTCGCGTCGGTTTTAGACACAGCGCCGCGCTTGGCAATCGCCTGCTCGGCGCGCGGCGACAGAAAAGCCAGGAATCCATTGAGCAGACCGCTGTCCCACACCTCCTGAACGCCGCTGCGCGCGCGGGCTTCGTCGGCGCTCATCATATGCCCATTCCACGTTTCGTTCCGAGGATCACGCGGAGGCATGAACAGAATCTCGCGCGTCCGCTTCGCGCCCGGAATCAGAACCAGAGTCGCGCCGTCCTGCTTGACGCCGGTGAGGTAATAAAGATTGTTCTCCTGGCGGTAATGGTAATCAACGTCGTTGGTGTAGACGCGCGGCTCGGCGCTGAACAGTATCATGATCGCCTTTTCGCCCATACGCTTCATCACCTCTTCGCGACGCGCGCTCAATTCGGCCAGGCGGTCGGCTTCAGAGATTTTCGGCGCGGGCGGCGCGATGCGCCAGATTTCCGGCGGCAGGACGGCCGCCGCGACCTTGTTCCTCAAATCGGGCCAGGCCGCCAGGAGCGTTAAAGCGACGGCCAGCGCAGCGGACACGGCGCTTAAACGAATGCGAAGGCGATTCGTGCTCATTTATTCACCTCTACGTTATTCGATTCGTCTCAGGAGATCTTGATCAGCAGCCACAACAATAACACGTGGAACGACCACATAGTAAGCGCATACGGCAATTGAAACTTAATTACGCCGTATTGATCGCGCATATTGAGCAGCGCCGCGGGCACGATGTTGAAATTGGCGGCCATCGGCGTCATCAACGTCCCGCTCGACCCGGCGGTCAGAGTGATGATCGCGGCCATCGCCGGATTGACGCCGAAGGGTGTGATGATAAGCGGAACCAGCACCCCGGTGGCGATCACCGGAAAGGCTGCGAATGAATTGCCCATTATGATCGTGAAGAGAGTCATCCCCAGGCAGTTGGCCAGCACAAGCAGAAAAAGGTTGTTGGCCGGAATGACCTGTTGAATGCCCTGCGCGATCACCTTGCCGACTCCGGCGGCGGTGAAGATTACGCCGAGGGAAGCCAGCAATTGCGGCAGTATGTTGACCGCGCCCATCGCCTCGTTCAATCGCCGTCCCTCGTTCATCAGCGCGCGCGCCTTGCTGCCGGTGAGTTTCAAACACGCGAGCATCGCCGCCAGACCGCCAAAGCCAAGCCCGATCAGCGCGCCGCGATTCACGTCCATCCCAAACCCGCGAAAGACCAGGGCGAATGCGAAGGTCACGATCGGAATGACGAGCACTGGAATGAAGATGCGATTTCCGAGTCGCCGCGCGTGTTCGGCCTGCTCGACCGGATCGGTATCGTGGCTCCCGCGACGCACTTGCCCGAATCCGTCGAGCGCGACCAGGAACAGCACCAGCAATCCCGTCAACCAATGGGGCGCTACACCGCCGAACACGAAGATGATTCCGAGCGTCATCCAGAAGAGTCCGCTGCCCAGACGCCGCGGGTTCGCGCCATCTGCGAAAGTCATCAGCGCGAAGATCAATAGCGTGACGCCGGTCAACACGTAAACCGTTTCCAGACTGAAGACATTGCCGATCGTCATCGCTTCGCCTCCACCATCTTGCCCAAGGCGCGATCCAGCCGAATGAACTGTATAACAGCCAGAATTATCGATGCGGCGACGATCGGGATCGTATACAACACCAGATCCCCGACGCTGACCATCAGCCCAAGCCCCTGCATCACCCCGTAAACCAGCAATACGCCCGCCTGCGCCGGCGACAGGTTCTGGCCGTAAAAGTTGCCGTAATTCTCCGCCGCCGCGTTCGCCGCCTTGATCTTCTCGACGGAATCAGTGTCGGAGGAGTGCGCCGCCCCGGCCGACATCGGAAAGATCAACGGCCGCACGAACGACGGATGGCCGTTGAGACGGATGCCCATAAATCCATGCAACACGCGAAAGATCTGGTAGACGATCTGCAACCGCCCGACAGTCGCCGCGCGAATCTTCCGGATCAGGTTCGCCGACTGCTCCTGCAACCCGTACCGCTCGGCCAGCCCGATCGCCGGGAGCGTAATGATGAACAAGGTTATCAGCCTATTGTCGGCGAACGCCTTTCCCAATGTGTTAATGACGCCGGCCTGCCCGGGCTTCGTAAGATATGGCAGATGTTGAAAGAATCCTTCATGCGAGAAGAGCGGCAATCCGGCCACGAGTCCGGTCACCAGCGCGGCGACGACCACCACCAGCGTCGTGCGCAACCGCAGAGCAAGGCCGACGACGACGATGGCGACGCCGGCGAGTTTGAGCAGGTCTTGAATGTTCAATTTGCAGTCTCCTTGAAGAAAAGAATGTCAGCCACGAATGAACGCGAATATCCACGAATAAAATTCGACAAAAGGGAAACAAATGACCTATCAGCCTCATGAACGAGATTCGTGTTCATTCGTGTTCATTCGTGGCTAAAAACACTTTTTTGAATCTTGACAACCCAATCCGCGTGATGAGTAAATCGCTCGGCAATTGATACCACTAAAGGAGCGACGATGAAATACCGCAGATTAGGAAGAACCGGGATCGAAGTTTCTGAAATCGGCTACGGCGCATGGGGCA
>DATEMG010000034.1:0-4672 GCA_035275805.1 Blastocatellia bacterium | reverse complement strand
GGCGGCGTCAATCCGGACGAGGACGTCGTGGCTATTCTCACCGGCCACGTTTTGAAGGACCCGGATTACACGGTCAACTATCACGCTGGCGCTCTCAGCCTCTCCGGCAAGAGTGGCGAGAGGATAACTGTTGAATCACGCTACGCGAACGCCTTTACGCGCGTGCCCGCCGACCGCGATGCGATTATAGGAGCCCTTGGATTCTGAATCAGACGGGGCGATGGGGCGAGATCGATTTATTTCGCCCCGTCGCCCTGTCGCGGTAGTTATTTGTCGCCCACCGGCACTTCGTCCGGGTTTTCTTCCTTCTTGGCCAGTTTCGCGACCTTCTTCTCGGCTTTGGATTTATTGAGCTTCAGGACAGTTTCGCTCGACCCGTCCCAGATTCTGGCGAGGAAATACTGCTCGCCGTATCGGTTGAAGATCAATTTCGATTTTGGGCCGTCGGTCGGCTTGTGTCTGATGGTGTTGAATGTCACAGCCTTGCCCCTCTTTTCGTGGCGGATGGTCAACGTGCCAGCGTCGCCTACCGACTCGATCAGGTATTCGCCCTTCGGCATGCGCTTGCTTCCGACCATAAAATCGAACGGGATTTCGGCCCTGATTTTGACAGTGGATGGAGCGGCTAGCGTTGTGGCAAGTAATGCGACGCCAAAACTGACGGCGGCGATCAGGCTGATAATCGGCTTTTTCATATTTCTCCTAAGGATTGGGCGCCCGGGCGGATCGGCCGGACGCGGTTGTCAGTTTGCGCCGTTGATTTCCCATCATTGATCACAACCGGATCAGGAAATGCAAGCGCGGCCAATGATATTCATTGCATGAGGGGGTTTCAAGCTTGACCACTACATTGTAATAGTTTTGTAAAGCCTGAATTTGCAAAGACGTGCAAACAGCCAATAAAGACAGTCACTTTGCGTGTTCGACATTTTTCTCGCCTGACGATTGAGACAGATTAGCGGCAAAATCACTGCGATTAGACGCCCTTTCGAGTCTCGTTACCCCTATTGATCAGGCTCTTGACCACTAAGGATAGTTCAGTAGGCTCGACCGGCTTGGCGACGTGCATATGAAAGCCCGCCGCCAGCGCGCGCACGCGGTCTTCGGCGCGCCCGTAGGCCGTCAGCGCAATGGCCGGGATCGCGCCGCCTTTCTCCGGCGGGAGCGCCCGCACTTTTCGCATGACCGTATAACCGTCTTCATCCGGCATTCCAATATCACAGATCAGCGCGTCAAAATGGTCGTCAGGCGTTTGCCGGGAGAGCATTTCCAAGGCCTCCTTCCCAGAAGCCACTGCCTGCGCCTGCGCGCCGTAGTTTTGCAACGTAAGGGTCAGCAGCGTGCGCGCCTCCTCTTCATCATCCACGATAAGCGTCCGAACCCCGGCGAGCGATTCGGATCTGGCGGGCAGCATCGCATCCAGCGCTTCGCGCTCTTCGGGCGGCGCGGCGTAAATGGCGCGTAGCGGCAACCGGACAGTGAAGGTTGCGCCCTTCCCCGCGCCCGCGCTCTCGGCTTCGATCGTCCCGCCGTGCGACTCGACCAGATGTTTAACCAGCGCCAGACCAAGACCCAATCCGCCGATGCGCCGCGTGCTTGACATGTCAGCCTGAAGAAAACGCTCGTAGACGTGAGGAAGGAACTCCCGTTCGATGCCTTTACCGTTGTCGCGCACGACGATGGCGATGTGCGGGTCCGCGCGTTTGAGCGTGAGTTCGACACTCCCGTCTTCGGGTGTGAACTTGATCGCATTCGAGAGCAGGTTCCAGACGACCTGCTGCAAGCGATCGGGGTCGCCTGTGATCTGGCTCGCGAGCGGGTCCAGGTTGGGGGTTATTCTAATGCCTTTGGCCTGCGCCGACGGACGAACAACATCGAGAGCGGCGGTGATTACGGTGATAAGGTCCACCGGCTGTACTTCGAGCTCTAGCTTGCCGCTGATGATCCGAGCGGTGTCTAGCAGGTCTTCGATTAATTTCAGTTGCATTCTCCCGTTTCGCTCAATGACCCCGATCAGATGTTTGATCTGAGCCACGCTCGCAGTCTCCGCGCGCAGCAGTCGCGTATAACCGAGGATGGAACTGAGCGGGTTGCGCAACTCGTGCGAGACGACGGCCAGGAACTCGTCTTTGGATTGGTTGGCCGCCTGCGCCTCGGCGCGAGCCGCCTTTTCCTGTTCGAGTAGTTTTTCGCGTTCCTGCTCGGCGCGTTTGCGGTCAGTGACGTCGATTACGACGGCCACCGCTTCTTCGATCTTGCCCTCCGCGTTACGGATTGGCGAGGCGTGGATGTTGCCCCAAACCTCCGAACCGTCCTTGCTCCGATAACGCTTCTCGATAAAGAAACTCTTGCCGTTTTCAATGAGGCGGCGGTAAAGTTCGGCGTTGTGCGGCCAGTCGTCAGGGTGTGTAATGTCACTTATCCGCATTTCCAGCAGTTCGGCTTTGGTGTAGCCGACGATATCGCAGAAGCGTTGATTGACCATCATGAACCTTCCTGTCGCATCGCATTCGGCCACGCCCGCCACCATCTGGTCCGCCAGAGTTCGCCGGGCGCGCTCCTCGCTTTGGCGCAGCGCCTCCATGGTCCGCGCCTGATTGAGGGCTAAACGGAGGCGCACGCAGACATCGCGCATCAGTTGCGCCTCATCCGGCCGCCAATCCCGAGCTTGTGGTTGATCAACGGTCAATGTTGTTTCCCATTGCTTTTCGTGAAGGGAGGGTACGACGATGAGCGCGCCGATGCCCAATGGCTCGTAATTGTGGGCGAAATCGCGAGTTCGCGGATCGGTCTTGACGTTGTTGACGATGGCGACCTCCCCGGACTCTAACGCCATTTTGAGTTCAAGCGTACAGAAATCACCAATGTGGTATTCGCCTGCTATACTGGTCGCGCCGTGAAGCCAACCTTCCCACTCTTCATGGACGACAAGCACACTCAACGCCGGGATTTTTTCGCCAACGCGACAACGAGCCACGCCCAGGTATTCGCCCAGCTTACTGGTCGTCAACTGGATGATTTCGTCCGCGTCGGCTAACCGCGAGATCGCGAGATCGAGCTGGTTGATGAATTGCGCGTTGAGTTCGGCCCGCTTGATTTCGGTGATGTCCGGGCTGGCTCCTGCGTATCCAAGGAATTCGCCCGACGCTGAGAATCGTGGCAGGCCGACCGAGTTAAGCCATCGGTATTCGCCTTCGGCGTTCAAGAAACGCGCCTGACAGTGGAACGGCGCGCGCGCGTTGAAAGCCTCAAGATAAGAACTGGTGTAACGATCCCTGTCATCCGGGTGAGCGTGGGGCTGCCAGCCGAATCCCTGCGCCTCCGCCAACGTCTTGCCTAAGAAATCGAGGTAGGCTTTGTTGACGAACTCGCAGCCGGCGTCCGCGCCGTTGATCCAGATCAGCACGGGCGCGCTGTCGGCCAACATACGGAATCGTTCCTCGCTCTCGCGCAACCGACCTTCCGCCTGCTTGCGCGCGGTGATGTCGCGGTTGGTCACAAGTACCAGTCGCCGTCCGTTCGTCTCGGTCAGCGTCTTGCGGCTTTCGACGATCACTTGGCGCCCGTCTTTGGCCGTCTGACGCAACTCGCCCGTCCACTCGCCCCGCGCCGCGAGCCGCTCATTGAGCTCTTCAAGCGGTAGCGGGTAGACAATCCGCAGCAACTCGTAGTCATTGCGCCCGATGGCTTCGGCCTGCGTGTAACCGTATAACCGCTCACAGCCCTGATTCCATTCGATGATGCCTTTGTCGAAATCCCAAATGTAGATCGGCTCGACCGATGATTCGATCAGCCTCGTTTGCAGTCGCAGCTTTTCTTTATCCTGCTTGAGTTGTTCATTACGCAATTGCAATTCTTGCTTGAAGGTCTCCAGTTCTTCACTGACGCATTTGAGTTCTTCGTTTGAAGACTGAAGCTCTTCGTTGGCTGTATGCAACTCCTCGGCGTAAGCCTCGTGCTGTTCAATCACTGCTCGCAGATATTCGCGCGTGGCATGTAACTTCCGCCGCCATTGGGCCTCGGAAAGTTTCGCTGACATCCGCCCGCGATTTGACTCCAGGCCTATTCCAACTTTGGCGCCCCGAGCCATGCCTGCCTCTTCATGCGCGGCGGCGTCAATATCGGTTTCTTCAAAGGCTTGGATTGCCCTCCTGCTCGCTTCAACCTTTTCCCTCAAGTCAGCGCCAGGCAGGAGTCTGTCTAGCTTGTAGGACGGCCCAGGTATTCTGGAATAGATGTTGCGCTCATCGTCTTCTAACTTGAACAGGTTGGTGAATTCGCCTAACACCTCCGACGAGCCGGGCAGGATCAACCCGGAAGGCTTGAGCGAGTAGTACAGCGTGTAAATGACCTTTTTCTGCATGGCCGGGGTGAGGCGGATCAGCAGATCGCCGCAACGGACCATGTCCATGCGCGAGAAGGGCGGATCGGTCAGTATGTTATGCCGGGCGAAGACGCACAAGCCGCGGACCTTCTTGCTGATTCGATAGTCGCGGAGGGACTTGACGAAGAAGCGGCGCAGCCGTTCAGGTGAGACGTCGTTGACAATGCTCTGCGAATATAGACCCTCGCGGGCGAACATAATCGCGTCATTGCTAAGATCGGTGGCGAATATCTTGATCGGGATGTGTTCGTCCCGATTTTCGATAAATTCCAGAAAGGCGATGGCGAT
>DATEMG010000033.1:0-4492 GCA_035275805.1 Blastocatellia bacterium | reverse complement strand
CCTTTCAATCGCCCCGTCGCCCCGTCCCCACGTCGCCCCGTCTCGCTTACAGCCGGATAATCTTCTCCTCGAAATCGCTCAGCCCGCGCGTGACGTTGCGGGTGTCTACGACCAGCTTGGCGTGTTCGGCGACCCAGGCGTAATCGACATTGCGATGATCGGTGACGATCAACACACAATCGGCTTCGCTGACCGCTTCAACGCTCAGCCCGATTCCACGCAGACGAAGGCCGTTTCCTTCGAGGTGGATCTCTTCGACGTAAGGGTCGTGGAATTGCGCGTCGGCGCCGAGGGATTGCAACTTCTCGATGATTCCGAGCGCGGGGCTTTCACGCATGTCGTCAATGTCGCGCTTGTAAGCCACGCCCATAACCAAAACCTTCGACCCGTTGACCGGTTTGCGATGGTTGTTCAGCCCGCGCGTCACCAGGTCTACGACGTGATCGGGCATGCGAGAATTGACCTCTTCTGCCAGAGAGATGAATCGCGCCTCGAATCCATGCATCCGCGCCTTCCATGACAAATAATGCGGGTCCAGCGGGATGCAGTTGTGAACGTAGACGCCGTACGAGGTGACGAAAGTATGCGTCTCTTCGACCTCGATGGAGTAGACGGGCAAAGGCTGGTCGGTTTTTGTTATTTCGACGGATTCCACCTGCGCGGTCATCAATGCTCCGCAAGACATCAACGCCCGGCGCGTTTTAGCGAAATGGCTTTTGATGATTGCGGCTTCAAGGCGTTCACTCGACGATTCTCTTGCGGGATGCTTCATCGTCTCGGCGGCGATTTCATCGGAAATCAGCGATGAACAGTGAATCGGCAGCCTATCTCCGTGAACGACGTCTCTCGCCAAAACCTGCCGCGCTCGTCCGTGAGCGTCGACGACCAGCATCGGATGCTTTTCCGTCACAGTCACACGCCTATCGTCGCCAGTCGTGATGGTGACGAGATAGCCCCGATATGAACGGCGAAAGAGAGAGTTTACAGGTCGCCACTCCGTCATGTTGTTTTCGGTATTGAGAGAGAGAGCCTCAAGACGCGGTTCAAGGACCACGTCCGCCCCGCCGACCACAAGCTTTTTGACCTGCGGATCGGCCAACAACTCATCAAAGAGCGTCTCGAACAAGGTCAGACGCTTGCTCGAATTATCCGTTGACCGCACGACTACTGCTTCATCGCCGACCAGACAATGCCCTCCGATACCCGGCCCCGGATAAAAGGGCATGAAGCCGAAGGGTTTGGTCGCCGCCGCCGCAATCACTTCCCAGCTGTCGATGCCCAGCGTGTCGCAGAGGCGAGCCAGTTCATTCACCAGCCCGATGTTGACCGCTCGGAACGTGTTTTCGAGCAGTTTGCAGGCTTCGGCGACGCGCGCCGAACTCACCGGATATACGTTATCGACGATCCCGCTGTAAACGGCCGCGGCGACCTGGGCGCTGGTTTCGCTCACGCCGCCGACGACTTTGGTGATGTTCTTCGTGTTGAATTTCTCGTTGCCGGGGTCGACGCGTTCGGGCGAGAAGGCCAGGAAATAATCTTCGTCAAGCTTCAACCCGGTCGCGTCGAACATAGGCTTCAACACTTCATCGGTCGTGCCCGGATATGTCGTAGATTCGAGAATAATCAACTGGCCGGGCCGCAAACAGGCTTGAATCTTCTCCGAAGCGGCGAGGATGTATGAGACGTCGGGGTCTTTGGTCTTCCTGAGCGGCGTAGGCACGCAAATGATTATCACGTCCTGCTCTTTAAGCCGCGCAAAGTCCGTCGTAGCGCCGAGGCGTTTCGATTCGACCATTTCGCAGATCTGCGTGGTCGGGACGTCGGGGATGTAAGATTCGCCGCGGTTGATCGCCTCCGCCTTCTTCATGTCGACCTCGAAGCCCGTGGAATTGAATCCTCCGCGCGCGAATTCAACGACCAGCGGAAGCCCTACGTAACCTAGTCCGACCACGCCAACGCGCGCCTCACGCGTGGAAATCTTGTCCAACAGCTTCTTCTTGTTCTCAGACACAGGATATTTCCCTTTCAATTTGAGATTTTCGGGTGGGGATTGAATACGTTAGGGGAAGATTCGCCGGCAAGTTTTACACCTTCACAGGCCGAGGCTCAAGTTTTTTTTTTGCTTTCCGCATCGATTGACTGGGCTTCCAAGCGCGTGCTAGCTTTCATCTTCGTTTTCACGGCAAATTTTTGCGGCGGCTATGGTCTTTGAGGAATAAATGGCGCCACTTGGCGCCTTGGCGAGAAATGGGCTTCCTCGTTCAGGCGGCGGTTCTCGCAAAGACGCAAAGGCGCAAAGGCTGCAAAGGGGAGCCCTTGTGAGGCACAAGAAGGCCATTTCGACGACTCTTCGGATGAAAGAGCGCGGCGGAGGCGTTTCCAGGCATGTCAATGATTAGAAAGCCTCAGTCGCGTACGATCCGTCGCGTCTGAGGCTTTTGTTTTTTATGCTAAGCTCTCGCTCAACATTAAAATCCAACGCGTTTCTGTTCGCTATGACGGCGCTCCTGCTATTTGCGGGCTGCGGTAGGGCCGGCGCGCCGGCGGGTGAGGCTGGCGATCGTCGCAGATTCACCGACGGTCTGGGCCGCGCGGTCTCGATCACGCAAAACCCGCAGCGCATCATCTCGCTCGCCCCGAACGTGACCGAAATTCTATTCGCGCTCGGGTTGGAGAGTCGTGTCGTCGGCGTGACGAGTTATTGCGATTTCCCCGAAGCGGCGAAGGCGAAGGATAAGGTCGGAGACACGCTGCAGCCGGACCTGGAAAAGATCATCTCACTCAAGCCCGATCTGGTGGTCGTCTCGACTTCGAGCCAGTTGGAGAATCTGACGCGGCGGCTCGATCAACTGGCGATCCCGGTCTACGTCACGAACCCTCGCTCTGTGCGCGAGGTGGCCGCTTCGATCCGCAGCCTGGGCGAAGTCACCGGAACGTCGGAGCGCGCTCAGGGCCTCGCCGGCGAGATGGAAACCCGTATCAGCGAGGTTGCGCTACATGTCAGCGGCTCGGGTCGTCCGCGCGTCTTATACGTCCTGCAAACCGGCCCTTTGATCACGGCGGGCCGCAATACTTTCATCAACGACCTGATCAACATCGCGGGCGGCCAATCCATTTCCGGCGACCAAACTGCCGATTACCCGCAATTTTCCCGCGAGACCGTCGTCGCGCGCGCGCCCGAGATAATCGTCGCTCCTCGAATCCACGGCGCCGAGTTGGTCAAGGAGTCCGATCTGAGGCGCGATTTCGCCACGACTCCCGCCATCCGGTCTGATCGAATAGTCTGGGTCACTCCTGACCTGGTTGATCGTCCGGGGCCGCGCATCGTCGAAGGATTGGAGCAGTTGGCCAAAGGGCTGCATCCCCCGAGGCCTCATGAATAAGACTTATAGGACTTATATAACTCATAAGACCTATAGTTATTTGACTCGACGCCGCGCTCTGATCGTGATCTCCGTCCTGCTGGGCGCCCTGTTGGTTTCCGCTGCCGCGGCTGCAGGGCTGGGCAGCGAACATGTCTCGGCCGGAGGCCTCATCCCGGCCATAATCTCGAAATTGACTGGAACTGTTTCGCCACTTTCGCGTGAGCAGGATGTGATCATCTTCAGTTTGAGGATGCCGCGAATCGCCATGGCGATCGGCGTCGGCGCGGCGCTGGCGGTCGCGGGCGCCGCGTTCCAGGCCTTGTTGAGAAACCCGTTGGCCGATCCTTATGTGCTCGGCGTTTCAGGCGGCGCGGCCCTGGGCTCGATCATTGCGATCATTTTCGCGTCTGAGCTTTCATACAGCGTTTCGTACATCAGGCCGCTGTTCGGATTTGCGGGGGCGGCGATCGTCACCCTGATTGTTTACCGCCTGGGGAGACGTGAGGACGATCCTGCCCATCTGGTGTTGGCGGGCGTCGTGATGTCGACGTTCCTCTCTTCCGTGATCGCGCTTATGACCGCGATGACCGATAACGTCAAATTGCGAAACATCACACTGTGGCTCCTGGGCGATCTGTCAAGCGGCGCGGTCGAAGGATTGCTCTTTGTCATAGTCGCGGCCGCCGCCGGCGCGACGGTCCTGGTCACGCAGTCGCGGGCCTTGAATCTTATGATGATCGGCGAGCGCGACGCGTTCGCGATGGGAGTCGAAACGGCCCGCGTGCGATGGGTCGTTCATCTGACCGCGTCGCTGTTGACCGGCGCGGCCGTTTCCGCCGGGGGCGCTATCGGCTACGTCGGACTGGTCACTCCGCATCTCGTGCGGCTCGCCGCGGGCAGTGATAACCGCCTCGTGATCCCGGCCTCCGCGATCGGTGGGGCGTTGATGGTTCTGATCGCGGACACGATCGCGCGAACGGCTCTGGCGCCTCGCGAGTTGCCGACCGGCGCGATCACCGCCTTAATCGGCGCGCCCGTGTTTGTTTACCTGCTGCTCAAAAGCAGGAAGTAAGGAGTTTGGGGTTGGTGATGGGGAGTCGGCTGGCATTTGCCAACCCCCAACCCCC
>DATEMG010000032.1:0-5515 GCA_035275805.1 Blastocatellia bacterium | reverse complement strand
TGACGAACCTGTTGCTCGCGCGGGCGGGCGCAAGGCGGAAGGAACTGGCCTTGCGCGTCGCGCTGGGCGCGGGAACGTGGCGGATCGCGCGCCACTTGCTGACCGAGAGTCTGCTGCTCGCTCTGCTCTCAGGCGGCGCGGGCTTGCTCGTGGCCGCGTGGGGGATAAGCGCGATCAAGTATTACGGCGCTGAGCAACTGCCGCGACTGGATGAAGTTCAGATCAACGCGCGGGCGCTCGTCTTTACGCTGGCGGTGTCCGTGTTTACAGCCCTGCTCTTCGGACTGCTGCCGATTTTCAAAGCGTCTCGCCCGGACATCAACGAAGTTCTGAAAGCGGGCGCGAAGACCGCGACCGGCGGCGGCTCGCTGCGGCTGTGGCGCGACTCGCTGGTGGTGGCCGAGGTCGCGCTGGGGCTGATGCTGCTCATCGGCGCCGGTCTGATGATACGAAGCTTCGGCTTGCTCGTGAACGTGCATCCGGGCTTCGAGCCGGAGAACGTGTTGACGGGACAGGTCAGTCTTACTAGAGCGGCCTATGAAGATCACGAAGAGCGCTTGCGCTATGTCAATCAAACGCTCGAAAGGCTCCGCAGCCTGCCCGGCGTCGCGAGCGCCGCGTTCGTCGCGCCGATGCCTTTCAGTGGCGGCAACGTGGGCAGTGATTTTAGAATCGAGGGCCGTCCCAGACCTGAACCCGGTCAGGAGCCGGACGCCAGCAACCGCAGCGTCACCGCGCAGTACTTTCAGGCGATCGGGATTCCACTGCTGAAAGGCCGCTACTTCACTGAACAGGATCGCCGTGGAGGCGCCGTCGGCGCGGCCATCATCAACGAGACGCTCGCCCGCCGCTACTTCCCGAATGAAGACCCGATCGGCAAATACGTCTCGCACGTCGGCGCGAATCAGAACGACGGCGATCCGGAGCGGTGGGAGATCGTAGGCGTAGTCGGCGACGTGCGTCACAGAAACCTGACCAGGCCGGCGGCGCCGGAACTCTACCTGCCCTATCAGCAGAACAGTTGGAGCTGGGGCAATTTCTTCGTGCGCACGACGAACGATCCCGTGGCCTTGACCAGAAGCTTCACCGAAGCTGTCCGCTCAGGCGACAAGACCGTGCCGGTGATCAACGTCCGGTCGTTGGCGCAGGCGATTTCGGACACGGTAGCGCAGGCGCAGTTTTACACTTTGCTGTTCGCGTTGTTCGGCGCGACCGGATTGCTGCTGACGCTGACGGGGGTTTACAGCGTGATTTCTTACACCGTCTCGCAGCAAACCCAGGAGATCGGAGTTCGGATGGCGCTGGGCGCGCAGGCGCGCGACGTGTTGAAGCTTATCATTGGGCATGGGATGGTACTGACCTTGATGGGCGTCGGCTTAGGGCTGTCCGGGGCGTGGGGGTTGACGCGGTTGATGCAAACGCTGCTCTTCAGCGTCAGCGCGACCGACCCGCTGGTGTTCGCGGGCGTGGCGGCGCCGCTCATCGCCGTGGCGATGGTGGCCTGTTACGTTCCGGCGCGGCGCGCGACGAAAGTTGATCCACTGGTCGCGTTGAGATGCGAGTGAACGCGACCGCGAGAAAGGATGGGAGATGATCAGTAATTACTCTCAGGACTTCGGCCCCTTCGAAGGCAAACTCTGGCTCAACTGCGCGCATCAAGGGCCGTTGCCGCGAGTCGCCGCCGCCGCGGCTGAGGAGGCCATCGCCTGGAAGCGCGCCCCCTGGCTTCTCACGACCGAGCGCTTCAGCGGCGTCCCGCAAAAATTGAAGCAATCGCTCGGCAGGCTGATCAACGCTCCCGCCGAAGAAATCATTCTCGGCAACAGCGCTTCCTACGGGCTGCACCTGCTGGCGAACGGCATCCCTTGGCGCGAGGGCGATGAAGTCCTGCTGATGAAAGGTGATTTTCCATCCGACATTCTGCCCTGGCTGATGCTGGCCGAGCGCGGGGTCAGAACTCGCTTCATAGAGCCACGCGACCATGTCCCCCAGGTGGACGAGTTGCTCGCCAACATCACTCCCGCCACAAGAGTATTTTGCGTCACGCTGGTACATTCCTTTTCCGGCTATGCCGTGGACGCGCGGGCGATGGCGGAGGTTTGCCGCGCGCGGGGCGTCAAGTTTGTGTTGAACGCTTCGCAGGCGCTCGGCGCTCGCCCTTTTAACGTAGAAGACACGCCGGTGGACGCGGTGGTGAGCGCCGGCTGGAAATGGACATGCGGGCCTTATGGAACAGGCTTCTGCTGGCTGCGCCCGGAACTGCGCGAATCGCTCAGGCGCACGCAAGCATATTGGCTCTCGATGCAGACGGCGGATGAACTGGGCGAAGAACAGGGCGCGCCCGCGCTGCGGGACGACCTCGGCGCGCGCGCTTTCGACGTTTTCGGCACGGCCAATTTCTTCAACTTCAAAGCGTGGACCGCGTCGATAGATTACCTGCTTTCGCAGGGCATCGAGAATGTCGCGGGGCATAACGACCGTCTGGTATCGGAGTTGATCGCAGGTCTTGACCGAAGCCGCTATGAAATTCTCAGTCCGCTGGACGGGCCGCGGCGTTCGACCCTGGTTCTGATCTCGCACAAACAGGCGGAACGAAACGCGGCGATCTATGAGCGTTTGCTGAAGCAGGGCGTCTACGTCGCCATGCGCCGGGGCAGGCTCAGAATCTCACCGCACATTCACTTGACCAGCGAGGACATCGCGCGGGCTCTCGACTCGCTGAACGACCCATCCACGTAGTAACGACTTTAGTCGTTACTACTGCGACGCCCGGGAACAATGAAAATGCGCCACGTAGTAACGACTTTAGTCGTTACGTTATCGTCACGTAACGACTAAAGTCGTTACTACGTGGCCAAGCCCTTCCGGCCGCAAGCCGGCGCTACGAACTATTTCCTGAGGAGAGACTATGCAAAACATATTGCAAGACCTGCGGTACGGCGCGCGAATGCTGTTGAAGAAACCGGGCTTTACCCTGATCGCAGTCATTACGCTGGCGCTGGGCATCGGCGCGAACACCGCGATTTTCAGCGTCGTCAACGGCGTGTTGCTGCGTCCGCTGCCGTATAAAGAGCCGGGGCGGCTGGCGCGCGTTTACAGCGAGTTCCCCGGAATGAACTTACGCAAGTTCTGGATTTCGCCTCCGGAGTTTCTGGACATTCAGAAAGAGTCTAAGTCATGGGAGTCAATCGGCGCCTGGTCGACGGGCGGCGTGAACCTGTCGTCGACCGGCGATCCGATCCGCGTCACCTCAAACGGCGTCACGCGAAGTTTGATTGACACGCTCGGCGCGCCGCCGATGCTGGGGCGCAACTTCACGCCGGAAGAGGAAAAGCCGAACGGGCCCAGGGCCGTGATCATCTCCTATGGCCTCTGGGGCCGCGCTTTCGGCGGACAGGCCGACATCGTAGGCCAAACGGTCAGGATCAACACGACGCCTTTCACCGTCGTCGGCGTGATGCCGCAAGGCTTCGTCTTCCCGCCCGGCAGCAACGAACCTACGGACGTGTGGATTCCTTTTCAATTCGACCCGGCCAATCCGGGCAGCAGGGGCAGCCACTTCCTGAACGTCATCGGGCGACTCAAACCGGGCGTGACTATCGAGCAGGCGCGCGGCGAGATGGAACTGCTCGAAGCCGGTTGGCGGAGCGAGAACCGCGCGCAACACCTGCTCAATCAGCAAAATCATCCGGTATTGATGTTCGCATTGCACGAAGACGTGGTTGGGACAGCGCGCCGGGCCGTGCTGACGCTGTTGGGCGCGGTCGCGTTCGTACTTTTGATCGCGTGCGCGAACGTGGCCAGCCTACTGCTGGCGCGCGCCGAGGCGCGGCGTCGCGAATTTGTAGTGCGGCTGGCGCTCGGCGCGGGGCGCGGGCGGATGCTCAGACAGTTCCTGACCGAAGGATCAATTCTGGTGTTGCTCGGCGCGGGATGCGGACTGGGGCTCGCGCGACTCGGGCTTAAAGTGATTATGGCCGCCGCCCCCGGGAGTGTGCCGCGCACGGTCGAGGTCGGGATTGATCTGTGGGTGCTGGCCTTCACGCTGGGCGTTTCGATCCTGGCGGTCTTCATCTTCGCGCTCGCCCCGATGGCGCAACTGCGCGAAGGAAACCTGGCAACTGGGCTTCACGGCGCGAGTCTGCGGACGACCGGCGCGGGCGGCCATTTATTGCGCAAGGGTCTGGTAGTCACCGAAATCGCCCTCACCCTGGTCTTGATCGTAGGATCGGGGTTGATGATCCGCGCGTTTTGGAAGTTGCGGAATGTCGAGCTGGGGTTCGATCCGACAAACGTATTGTCATTTACAGTCGCGCTCCCGGGCAGAGCCTATCCGGTCCCGGAACAACTCCGTTTCTCCCGCACGTTGAAGGAGAAACTGGCCGCCTTGCCAGGCGTAAAGTCGGCCGCGATGTCCAGCGGGTTGCCGCCACTGCGCCAGATCAACGCCAATGACACGGGCATCGAAGGCTTCGTCCCCACGCCCGACGGGCCGGCCCAGAACGTTGATTACTGGAACGTCATCAGCGAGGAATACTTCAAGACGCTTGGCGTCCGCGTCGTCGAGGGGCGCGCGTTTGAACCATCGGATCGTAACGAAAACGCGCAGCGCGTCGCCGTCATCAACCAGGCGATGGCGCGCCGCTTCTGGCAGGGCAGTCCCGTCGGGCGGCGCGTCAACCCGCAAGTCTCCAACCAGCCAAACTGGTTCACCGTCGTCGGTGTGGTCGAAGACACCAAGAACACCGGCGTGGACAAACCAGCCGGTACGGAGCTCTATTTTCTGGATCAACAAGTCGGCCAGCTCTTCGGCGGCAATACCCGCCAGAATTTCACCGTGCGCGCCACGGACGATCCTGCGCTGATGGCTTCGGCCGTCCGCGCGGCGGTCCGCGACATTGACCCTGCCCTTCCCATCTTCGGCATGCAGGCGATGACTGACCTGGTGGCCGATTCGCTGGTCAGGCCACGCTTTCTCTCGATCCTGCTCGGTTCCTTCTCGGCCATCGCGTTGGTTTTGGCGGCAGTGGGGATTTACGGAGTCATGGCTTACTCAGTCTCACAGCGCACTCAAGAAATCGGCGTGCGAATGGCGCTCGGCGCGCGCTCGTCCGACGTGATGAAGATGGTGCTGACGCAGGGGACGAAGCTGGCGGCCGTCGGCGTGGGCATCGGCCTCGCCGGCGCTTTCGCATTGACGAGGTTGATGTCCACGCTGCTCTTCGAGGTCAGCGTGACCGACCCGGCGACGTTCGCGGCTGTCGTCGCGCTGCTCGCCGTCATCGCGCTCATGGCTTGTTATGTCCCCGCGCGGCGGGCGACTAAGGTGGACCCGATGGTCGCATTACGAATTGAATGACCTTATCAGTACCGCTAGCGGTAGATACCGTGTTGGTTGTCAATCGGCCGCCGCATAATTTGGATCGTACGGCCGTTGATTTTTCAACACCCCGTGAGCAATGCGGACAAGCTTGTGCATGGCCGCCGCGATGATTTGCATTTTCTTTTTGCCACG
>DATEMG010000031.1:0-14539 GCA_035275805.1 Blastocatellia bacterium | reverse complement strand
CGCAAATCCGGTCATTTTCTTCTCTCCTTCAAAAAGACGTCCACTAAGAAACACGAAGAAACACGAAAGGAAAAAATTCTTCGCGCCCCTTCGTGCGACTTCGTGGATGATCATGCTCTAGGCGCCGCAGATTGTACCGTTGTAGGATTACAACCCAAAAGAAATCTCAACACAAAACGAAAGGTAGAAAATATGAAGAGGCTTTTCGTCTCGCTGTCTCTCTTTATCCTGGCGATCACGGCTCAGGCTCAAAAGCCGTCCTCAATATCAACTGGCCCGAAGAAAGGCTCGCTGGTGATCGTAGGCGGGGGTAGGATTCCTACGTCCATCCGCGAAAAGTTCATAGCGCTGGCGGGCGGGCCTGACGCCAATTTCGTCTACATTCCGACCGCCGCCGAAGATCAGGCGCTTAATCTCAGGGGAGACGAATCGCCGAAGCTCTTCGGGTTGAAGAACGTCACCGTGCTGCACACCAGAGACCGCAACGATGCGAACACGGAAAAATTCGCGGCCCCTCTTCGCAAAGCCAGCGGAGTCTGGTTCGGCGGGGGGCGCCAATGGCGGCTCGTTGACTCTTATCTCGATACGCGCGTACACAAAGAGCTAGTGGCCCTGCTTGAACGCGGCGGGGTGATCGGAGGCTCATCCGCGGGGGCCACGATTCAGGGTTCTTACCTCGTCCGCGGCGCGCGCGAAGGTAACCAGATTATGATGGCCAAAGGCTACGAGGTCGGTATGGGATTTCTGAAGAACGCCGCCATCGATCAACACATCAACACGCGCCAGCGCGAAAACGACATGGCCGAAGTCATCGCCGCCCATCCCGAACTGCTCGGCGTCGGCCTGTACGAATCGACTGCGATAGTGGTCCAGGGCAATAAGTTTGAAGTAATCGGAGACGGTAAGGTCGCCATCACTGACGGCAAGGAGCGTGAGGGGAAAAATTACTATCTGCTTTCCACAGGAGAGCGCTTCGACCTGAAGGCCCGCGCAAAATTGTAGTCGGGTTCGAAAACACAAGCGGGGACTTGGCCGACTCTATTGACTTCCAAGCCCCCACCACCGGGAATGATTTTGCCCGGTTGCAAGTAACGAGGCGGCGGCGCCTCCTTGAAATGATTTAGCGGGAGCCGATAGGCTCGCCCGGGCGATATTCGCCCGCGCGGTGGCGTGTTGTGGTCTCCTCCCGGCGGCGCCCCGCAAGACCAGCCAACCCGAGAAGGCCGAGAAGGCCGATCCAACCCCAGTCGCTGCCCCTCCCCTCTCGAGTGGTTGTCGTGGTTCTATCCTGGTAGCCCTGGTAACCCTGACCACCAGTCTGAGCCAGCGCCGACAATCCCAAAGGCAATGCCGAAAGACTCAGAGCCAATATTCCAGACCGAATGTACCTTTTCATAAGCTGTTTCCTCCTTTGCAAAGTTTTGCTTTAAAGATACTCCGAGACACAAACTGCAACCTGCATGCCAGATCGGAAACCGCAATAGTCGTACCATTAGCTTCCGGAAATGAACTTCTGCGGGGCGCGCTATTTAAGTTATTTAAATTGAAGCTTGCGCAAATAAAAACCGCTTGCAATCAATACAATTGATTACACAGTGGTTTTATTTGCACAGGCTTCAGGTTACTTGGGCGCCACTGACTTCGCCCCATTGATCCATTCCAGGACCGTTTGCGTAGCCGGATCGTTCAACCCATTCCATCGCATTCCGCCGCCGTGCGGAGTCTTCTTCGAACCGACCAGGCCTTCCTGCGTCGCGTCGCCGGTCGGTTTGCGGATGATCAGGCTGTTTTCGGGATTGGCCATGTCGACCACTTTCAGCGCCGAGCGGTAATTTTCGCGCAACTGTTCTTCGGTGAAGCGGCCTTCTTTGTCCGGTTCGATGAGTTTGAAGATCGTGTGCGTGGTATGGCAGTTGACGCAGGCGTTGCCGTCCGCGCCCTTGGCGGCGAAGAGCGGGAGTACCCGTCTCGCGAAGAAATTGTAATCGAGCAATTCTTCTGCGCGCAGGTCCAGCGCGACTCCGCTGTCCTGGCCCTGATACATCGCGACGGCCAGCCCCTGCAAGCGCTGGTTCGGGTCCTTGGTGAGTTTCGCGAGTCCTGAGCGTATCGCGGCGTTTGATTGCAGCGATTTCACGCGACGCACTGCGTTGAGCGCCGCCGAGCGCACCATCTCTTCGCGGTCTTCGAGCGAGTCGGCGAGCAGGCTGATGATTCGCAGGTCGTCGTTGACTGGCGTGTCGGCGTTGATCAGGTCGAGGATCACCCTGCGCTTGGAAGCCGACGGTGTCCTGAGCAGCGAGTCGAGGGCGGCGGAGATCGCGGGCCGCGCGCGCAACTGCGGCGCCTGTAGCGCAACCTGCGCGGCCGCGCGCGATAGCTCGGCGTCAGACGATTGCAGGGCTGAGGCTATGCGCTGCTCGATCCGCGCGTCATCGGCCAGGTGTGGGAAATCGACGAGCGCCCGCAATGCGGCGGCGGCCGTCTTTTTGTCCGCGCCGTCGCCGGTTCGCAGCACGAAGTCTTTCACCTCTTCGTCGAACTTTTCGTTGCGGGCGAATTCGGGGCCGAGCGCCTTGACGCGATCGAGCGCGGCGATTTGCGCTTCGGAATGTTTGCTGGCAAGCAATTCCTTCAGCGTCTCAATCGCTTCACGCCGGTTCTGCTCGACGACTTTAAGCGGCAGCGACCGATAGAACTCGTTCGAGGCGGCGCGAACAGAAGCCTCGGGGTCGTTGAGCCGGCGCATCACCGCGAGTGGCAAATCGGTCAGCGTGTTGTCGCGCAGCGTAAAGGCGGCCAGGATCGCCCGCTCGCGACGGGCGGCGTCTGGCGAATTGACGAGCGGCGTGAGGGCGCGCTCCATCGCCGGCGCGCCCTCGGAGTAAAAGACTATCGTCTCGATGTCGTTGCCGATGCGCGTGTAGCGGCCCGCGTTGGTGTACCCGCCGTGGCGCAGGTGGAACTCGGTCAATCCGCGCAGCAGCCCTTCGCGCTGTTGCTCGGCGCCTGTTTCGAGCGCGCGTGCGATGCGCTCCGCCATCCGGCGGCTCGACTCGCGGTGGCTCGCGACGGCCCCGTCGCGGTCTTCCTTTTGCGCCAGGTGGCCGATCCAGTTGTTATAGAGGTAGCGCACGTTCTCGTCGGCCAGGATGTAAAAACCCTCGATCAGATTGCGGCGCATCCAGGGATGTTCGTTGACGGCCATTCGCGCGATGAAAGCGTCAGCAATGCGGTCCCGCAGCGAGTTGTCCTTTGTCCAGTAGAACCACTGCGTGAGCGATTTCGCGGCCTGCATCCGCACGGGCGTGTGCGGATCGGACAGCCGGGCGATGAGCTTATCGGCGATCTCGTTTTTGCCGGTCAGATACGAGAAATGCTGAGCGAAGACGCGCGCCGCGCCCCATCGCGCTCTTTCGTCCGGATGGTCGAGCGTGGCGATGACGATATTCGTAGCCTCGTTCTTAGTCCCGCTTTCAGGCGGAACGTCTTTCGATCGCGCGTTTCCGCCTGAAGGCGGGACTACAAACCGTGACGCGATGCGCCGCAAGGCTTGCGCGGCGGCGATCTGAACGAGTTTGCTCGGATCGCCGAGTAGTCGCCGCAGTCCCATCGTCGCCTCTTTTGCGCCGACGCGCCCCAGCGCCGCCGCCGCCGCCGCCCGCGCCATCGGCTCTTCGCTGCCGAGATTTGCGACCAGACTGCGAGTCAGGCTTCCCGACGGTCGCTCCCATACGCCGTCAATCTGCTGCAGCCGCAGCAGCGCGTCGCCCGCCGACAAGGATTGCGGCGCTTTCGCGAGCCAGCCCTTTGCGTCCGTCCCCTTGTAAAACTCCGACAGCGCCATCACGGCGAACTGGGTCTCGCGGAACGGCGTGCGGAAATTTTCATAAGTCTGCTTCGGATCGAACCATCCGCCCCATTCCTGCTGTCGCTCGAACAGGAACCCGAGCGATTTCGAGATCTGGGGATGTTCGGGAGAGCAACCGGCTCGGGCGAGCGCGTAGAGGCAGTGATAGGTTTGGAACTCGACCGACGGGCTGTCTTTTTCAAACAGCATCGACCATTGGCCGTCGTCCCGCTGCAGCGAAAGAATCCGCTCGGCGTTGCGTTTGATGCGGTCGTCGTAAGCGGCGCGGTCAATCTCAACGAAGGCGATCGTCTGATAGCAGAGGTCGACGTTGTTCTTGACCTTCTCCTGCTCAATAAATCGTCGAATCAGGTCGCGGTATTCGCGGCATTCGTTTTCGCCAGTCAGCCTGAACATCTCGTCGAAGACCCTCCAACTGTACCAGGCGACTTCATAAGCGCTTACCAGAGGCGTGTTGCCGTTGCTCTCGTCGTTCGGCAATTCGGTCCGGCCCTTGTAGTATATCTTCAGATATCCCGCGACTCCTTTGAGCAGCGACAACCGCTTTTCGCCGGTGAATTCGTTGTCGTATTGATCGACGAGCGCTGCAAGGCGGCTCAGCACGTTGGCCGGCGCGCTGATGACGCGAGTCCAGTAAGCGTCTTCGTGGCCGTAGAACGGGAGCGGGTTGTTGGCCAATCGCTCGGTCAGGAATTGGAGCGGCGAGCGTTTGTTGACCGAGTAGCCGTTCTGCTTGGCCGTCAATTCGCCGCGCGTCGTGAAATGAGTGGCATGACAGGCGATGCAGAGCTGCGTTTCGAAATGAACGCTCGAAACGCGATTGACGACGCCGCCGTGACGCGGCGTGTTGGCGTGCCAACTGTCACCCGCGCTGACCAGATAATCCATTCCGGCGCGCACTGCCTTGCGGGCCCCGTCTTTCCGGGCGCCGTTTTGCCCCTCGCTCTGCCCTCCGTTCCGATTGCTGAACGGCGGCGCGTCGTAAACCGCCGTGCGTAGTTGATAGAAAACGTGATTGGCGTCGACGCGGACATAGTAGGTTCCGCGAGTAATGATACGCGTGGTGAACTTGTTGCCGGGCAGGGCCTGGACTTCGTGCGGAGGCGTGACCGGATCGGCGCCTCGTTCGTAACTCTTGGCCTCGCCGTTTTCGACGGTGAAGACCGAAACGTCTACAGGGATGTTGTCGCGTTCGAGCAGATCAAGCTCGAAATGAACCAGTTTCGGCCCGTCGCCCTCGTACGTGAACTTGAACCAGTCCACGCCGCCTTCGGGCAGGCGGTCGCCGGCCAGGTCCGCCTGTTGCGCGTAAGGCGACGCGCCACGCGCCGGCTTCGACTCGTTCAACGGCAGGATGTACGGCTTGTCGTCCGCCGAGGCCCACACGGTCTGGCCCAGTTTGAATTCGTTCGCCTCGCTCCAGGCGTCGTTCGGTTCGGCCTCGACATTCGCGTCCGAAGTCGAGGTCGAGGGCCATTCGAGAACCGTGACCGTGTATTCGATCGGCGTCGAGGCGAACGAGACGACCTCAACCTCCGCCATCCCGTTTGACCGGAACAGCGTGTAAAGATCGGGGTCGCCGGCGTGCAGCGACTTGCCGGCGACGGTCTTCCCTCCGCCACGCAGCGTAACCTGAAGCGTATCGTTTGCGCCGAAGGCTGCGGGCGACGGCGTCGAAACCAACAGTGAATAAACCCTGTCCGCGCTCATCGCGGGCAAGCGATACGTCTTGGTCTCTCGCGTGGCCGACCGCGCGCGCGCGTCGATCAGCTTTTTGAACGGCGATTTCGCTTCGGCGCTCGCGTTCGAATTTAGCGAGGGCGACAGCCAGATCGCGGCGACTGCGAGCAGGAAAACAACCAGACACCAAAGCTGAATCCGTCGAGCTTTCACGAGGGGCCTCCGAATTTGTTTGAATTTAGATGGTAATAAATGAGGGAGATCGATGTTAACTGTGGCGCGGACTTCAGTCCGCGCATGCCTCATCCCACTGCGCCGCGCGGACTTCAGTCCGCGTCACTATTCTCGCGGCGGCGCGCCGATCGCGTCGAGCAGTTTTTGATGAATCCCGCCGAAGCCGCCGTTCGACATGATCACCACGACGTCGCCCGGGCGCAGATCGGGCGCGACGTGTTCGACGATGGCGTCGGCGCCTTCTATCGAGAAGGCCTGTTTGCCCGCCGCGCTTAGGTCGGCGATCACTTCGTCAATCGACAACTGGTCGTCGGCGGCCAGTCTGAACGATTCGAAGATCGGCGCGATCACCACGTAATCGGCGGGGGCGAAGGCAGGCGGATAATCCTTCTGAAAAACTTTTTTGCGCGTCGTCCACGAGCGCGGCTCGAAGACGGCCACGACGCGGCGCTCAGGGTACCGCTGCTTTATCGCGCGCAGCGTCTCTCTAATCGCCGTCGGGTGGTGGGCGAAATCGTCGATCACTGTAATGTCGTTCGCGACGCCGCGCACCTGCATCCGGCGCTTGACGCTCTTGAAAGTGGCCAGCGCTTCGGCGACGAGGCGGCGGTCAATCCCCAACACCTCAGCCGCCGCGACCGCCGCCAGACAATTTCTGACGTTGAACATTCCTGCCAGCGGCGATTGAAAGACGCCGTACTCTTTGCCCTCGCACAGGACTTTGAATCGCGTCGCGTCGGGCAGAAAATCGATCTCGCGCGCAGTCCATTTCGCGTCGGGGTGTTCGACGCCGAAACTCTCGACCCCGCACCACACGCCCTGTGGGGCGACCGGACGGGTAACGATATCGCGCGCGACGGCCGAGTCCCAGCCGGCGACCAGCCGCCCGTTCGAGGGAATCAGGTTGACCAGCAGCCGGAAGACCTTCCTGACAGCATCCAGGTTCGGATAAATGTCCGCGTGGTCGTATTCGACGTTGTTCAAAATGACCAGATCGGGAAGGTAGTGCAGAAACTTCGGACCTTTGTCGAAATAGGCCGTGTCGTATTCATCGCCTTCGATCACGAAATAGTTCGAGTCGGCGCCTTTGAAACTCGCGCCGAAATTCTCGGCCACCCCGCCGACCAGAAACGACGGATCGAGTCCCCCGACCTGCATCACCCAGGCCATCAATGAGGTCGTGGTCGTTTTGCCGTGCGTGCCCGCGACGACCGTCGAGTGTCTTCCGCGTATGAAGTTCTCGCGGATGATTTCCGGCATCGAGGCGCAGCGCAGTTTGTTGTTGAGCGCGTATTCAACCTCGGCGTTGCCCCGCGACGTGGCGTTGCCGACGACGACGACGTCCGGCGCCCCCCCGTTCTGTGGACTCAAATGGAAGGCGTCGAAGCCTTCGAAAGTTTCTATCCCGAGTCGCTTCAACTCGTCACTCATCGGCGGATAAAAGGCCTTGTCAGAGCCGGTCACCCTATGGCCTTGAGCCTTGAGCATTCCCGCCAATGATCCCATCGCTGCGCCGCAGACGCCAATCAAATGAAAATGTTTCTTCCGCATGCCTGTGATTTCCAGGTAGAATGAGAATCGCTTTGCGATTGTGAGCGCGGCGATTATATCTTTCGGGCCGCGTTTTCGATAGCCAATCAGTACCGCGCGTGGCTCTTGCAGTCAACCGATTTGTGGAACGACGCTCGATACAGCTCGCGACGCTGATCCGAACGGAGGAATGAGAATGTACCAGGGCAGAAGACAATTCATCGCATCATCATTGTTCACGGCTGGCGCTCTCTCATTCCAGGCGCCGGCTCAAGACAAGGAGAAACCTTCGGCAGAAGCGCAAATCGTATCGATGCGCGGCAATGTCATATGTCTCACTGAAGAACTGCAAAAATCCTATCAGATCACCCCCGATTGCCAAACGCGTGGGCATGTCTACACGCTCAAGACGGCGGAGGGCAAATTCTACCCGTTTCTGCCTGTGGACACCGCCGCCGCCATATGGATGGACGAACGCTTCCGCCAGCGCGATCTGCAAGTCACCGCCCGAATCTTCCCCGCCGCAAACTTCATCGAAGTTATCAAACTACAATCCTGGCGCAACGGCAGATTGCACGATCTATATTATTTTTGCGACATTTGCTACATCACCGCGCATAAACCGGGGACTTGCGAATGTTGCCAGGAGCCGGTCGAGTTCCGCGAAACTCCCGCCGAAGACAACAAGCCCTAAAGAACTTTAGCCACGAATAAACACGAATAGACACGAATCTCTTTCATGATCTTGGCAGTCCATATGTTTTCCCCTTGCCTTCATTCGTGTTCATTCGTGGCTGAACTTCTTTTTCCTATAAGCAAATTCTTGACAGGGTTCCAAGAGGGCTGTAGACTTACCAACCGGTAGGTAGCCGTAACTCTCGTCTCCGGTCATTTCCGAAGCGGGAGGCGGCTTCAATGGCGGGTTCTACCCTGGGCTCATAATCCATCGCACTTCTCATTCCTAAAATAATAAGTTCATCGTCTTTCGGGAAAGTGAGTCCATCATGCTGCGCAACCTTATTTTGCTCGCTATTGGATTAGTCTTTGCGTTCTCCGGTTCCGCCCTGACCGCTAACGACACCGTTCGAGTGGAGGGCGGGCTGATCTCAGGCTCCGTCGATGACGGGGTTCGCAGTTACAAAGGCATACCTTTCGCCGCCCCGCCGGTGGGCGAGTTGCGTTGGAAAGCTCCTCAGCCCGTAGCGGCGTGGGAAGGCGTTCGCGAGTGCGACGACTTCGGTCCGGATTGCCCTCAAGCGCCTTACCCACAAAGCTCGCTCTATTACTCGGCGCCGCGCAAGCAAAGCGAGGATTGTCTCTATCTCAACGTGTGGACTGCGGCTAAGGCCGCCGAGAAGCGCCCGGTCATGGTTTGGATTCACGGCGGCGCGCTGACGCGCGGATCAGGCGCGACGCGCGCCTATGACGGAACGGCTCTGGCGAAAAAAGGGGTCGTTCTGGTGACAATCAATTATCGTCTCGGGCCGCTCGGCTACCTTGCCCATCCGGAATTAACCGCCGAGTCGCCGAACCGCTCGTCGGGTAATTACGGCGCGCTCGACCAGATCGCGGCATTGAAATGGGTTCAGAAGAACATCGCGGCCTTCGGCGGCGATCCTGGCCGAGTGACCATCTTCGGCGAATCGGCGGGGTCGTGGAGCGTCAATGCGCTCGTCGCCTCGCCGCTGGCCAGAGGTTTGTTTCATCGCGCCATCGGGCAGAGCGGCGGCTCGTTCGGGCCGATGACCTATTTGAAGGAAGACCGCGAAGGCCGCCCCTCAGCGGAGAAGATCGGGGAGGCTTTCGCCAAAGCCGCCGGCGCGGATTCCATCAAGGCGCTGCGCGCGCAGCCTGCGGAAAAGATCGTCGAGGTTTTCAACAATGACCCTGAAGGGAGAAAGTTCAGAACGCAGCCGAACGTGGATGGTTGGGCGCTGCCTGACGAGATTCGGAACATTTTCGCGCAGGGCAAACAGAACGACGCGCCGGTGATCGTCGGCTCGAACGCCAACGAGATGACCACGTTGACCGTCCCCGCGATGGTCCCGAAGACGACGGAGGATCTTCACAAACGCGTCGAGACGCAGTACGGGGCGGCGATCAAAGAGTTCGACGCCGCATATCCGGTTAAGAGCGACGCCGACGTCGGCGCCGCCTATCTGGGCAGCCTGCGCGACGTCACGTTCACGCTGCCGATGCGGACGTGGGCGCGGATGACCGCGACTGGGCGTTCTAAAGCCTATCTGTATTTCTTCAGTCACGTCCCGCCCAATCCGAACAGTAAATATCTGGGCGCTTATCACGCCGGAGAGATCGTCTACGTCTTCAACAATCTCAACCGGCAGAATTCCCTGCTTCAAGAGGCCGATTTCAAGCTGGCTGGAATGATGTCGGACTACTGGGTCAATTTCGCGGCTACCGGCGACCCCAACGGCAAAGGCTTGCCCAAATGGGCGCCGTACGACCGCGAGACCGAAGCCTACCTGGACTTCGGCGACGCCGTTGAACTTCGCTGGCGCCTGCTCAAGGCGCAGCTCGATTTCATCGAGCGGTTTCAGAAACAGCGCTGACCTGTTTTCGCCACGCTGGCGTCGCCTTGAATTTAGCCGTCTCACGTAGGAGGAACCTTCATGAAAAAGTCACGAAATTTGATTGGATTGTTAGCCGTCGCTGCCGCGCTGTCGTTCGCGGGAATGGCGAGCGCCCAGGAAAAACCCTTCCAGTTTGAGGGCACGACCTGCGCCGCCGGCGCCCCATATCTACACTGCCCTGATCGTGAGTGCTCAGGGGCCACGGTGGTCAATCAGGGAAACGTAGTCGAGATGAAGACGCGCCGCACTTATTTCCTCGATTATCCATGCGACCTGAAGAAGGGCGAGAAAGTAACCTTCATTCTCAGCCTGCACGGAGGCGGCTCGTATGGGAACTGGCAGCGCCACTATTTCCCACTGCTGGATTACGTGGACAAATATCGCCTGGTCGTCGCTACTCCAAACTCTCCGATACGAAGGTGGACCGAGGTTGATGACGAATACTTGAGGAACATCGTCAACTTCGTCGTCGAACAGATCGGCAAGGAAAACATCAAGTCCTTCTGGCTGGCCGGCCATTCACAGGGCGGCATGACCTCCAATCGACTTGTGCGGACAGATTTCTTCAAGGACAGGGTGGACGGATGGCTCAGCCTCTCCGGAGGTCGCATGGGCGGGAATCCGGGTCGAAGCTCGACATTCGCTCCCACCGGCGGCGGAGCGCCTGCCGCGGCGGCGCCTGGCGGCGCCGGCCAGATGGCGTCGGCTATGGCGGCTTTGCGCGAGCCCCCCGCCGCAGACTTCTCGCACATTTACACGACAGGCCAGCGCGAAATTGACGAGAAGGGCGTGCCTGAGACCTCCGAATGGGCCAGGAAATATTCTTGCGGCCCGAGGCTCGCGCCGAAGGAGATCGAAGACGTCAAGGCCGGCTACGTCTTTGACAGCAGCCGTCTGAATCAATTGCGTCCGGGTTGGGGACTCTTGCCAGCCCCCGGCAAGGCGCAGGTCTTCGCCTATCCCGATTGCAAGGACGGACGCGTGGTCGCCGACGTCGTGCGCCTTGAAAAGGGACACACCGAAGGGCTTGAGCCGAAAGTCACTGAAGAGTTGATCAAGCTGATGCTCTCTGCGAAAGGCGGCAAGCTCCAACAGGTCGTCACGACGTCCGCGTCTACGCAGGAAAAACGTTGAGGGTAATTTACGCAGGAACCGAAACCGATGACGCAATCTTTAACTAGAATATTCGTTTTTATCGTCACGATTATTGCGACGATCAGCGCCGCGCCCGCGCAGCAGCCTTCGACGACGCGCCCCCCTGATCCGGCGGCGTCGCCGCAACAACAGGCCACGGGGTTCAAAGCGCCCGAAAACATCGACTTCCGCACTGCAAACATCATCAGCGAAGGCGTGCGGTTGAATGCCGAACTTTTCTCGTTGAAATCGCTCGCGGGCAAGCCGCTGCCGACGATCATTCAGGCGCATGGCTGGGGCGGGGTGGCGGCCAACTTCCGCTGGGATGCGCTGGCGTTGGCGAACGCCGGCTATCTGGTCATCGATTTCGATTATCGCGGCTGGGGGCAGAGCGACGGGCGCATCGTGCTGAAATCGCCGCCGGAAAAGAAGGACGGCCGCCGCTTCACCGCGCAGGTGGAAGAGTTGCGCGAGTACGTCGACCCACTCGAACAGACAACCGACTGGTTCAACGTCATCAACTGGGCGATGGGCGAGTCGATGGTTGACAAGGAGCGTTTGGGGTTGCGCGGGTCAAGCTATTCCGGCGGCCACGTCTTTTACGTCGCGGCGCGCGACCCGCGCGTCAAGGCCGTAGTCAGCCAGGTCGGCGCATTCGATTCGCGCTGGGTGGTGGCCGACGCCGAGCAGCTCAAGACCACTTACGACGAAGCGACCAGGCGGTCGCGCGGCGAGCTGGGCTATCCCGAACCGAGGGCCAGAGTGGTCGGCAATCTGATCGGCGCGCCGATCCGCGACAAATTGCTCCATTACGCGCCCGTCGAAGAGGCGGCCAAGGTCAAAGACTGCGCCGCGCTCTTCGTCGTCGCCGAGAAGGAAGAACTCTTCGACAACAAGGATCACGCGAAACTCGCTTACGACCGGATGCCCGGGGCGAAGAAGAAATACGTCTCCGTCCCGAACATCACGCACTACGGCATCTACCGCGAGCAGCGCCAACAGGCGATCAACATGGCGATTGAATGGTTCGATCAGTATTTGAAGAAGTAATCCCCCGGAGCGCTATCTGGGAGCGCAGCCTGGGAGCGCAGGCATCCTTGCCTGCCTGGCTGCGAAGGTAATGAGTGAAAAGCAAATGCTCGTTTTATTGAAGTCAGGCAGGCAAGGATGCCTGCGCTCCCAGGTCGCGCGTCCCAACTCGCGGCGCGGCTGAGTTTTTGATTCTCCCCCTGGTGTCGCGCGAGGTTCGCGCGCGGGTATAACGTGAGCGCCCTTAAGGGAAGAAGAGGGAATGCTCCCTCGAACCCGCGCGCGAACCGCGTGCGACGCCGGCGCCAAAAGCGATTAACCAATGAGGAATGAAACATGTCGACAATCAGGCTTTCAATCACACTTGCCTTGATTCTGACTGTCTGCGCGTCCGCGCAAGTCCTGGCCCAGGCCCAGACCGAGATCGTTCCGGATGTGGTCTACGGGCACAAAGACGGTCTTGCGATGACATTCGATGTGATCAAGCCGAAGGCGAACGCCAACGGGGCCGCCGTCATTTTCATGGTCAGCGGAGGTTGGGTTTCGAACTACAACCCGCCGCAGCAGACCGCGACGCGGTTCAAGGACCTGCTGGACAAAGGATTCACGCTCGTCGCGGTGAGGCACGGGAGCAGCCCGAAGTATCTCATTCCCGAAATCGTGTCTGACGTCCGCCGCGCAGTCCGATTCATCCGCCACAACGCCAAACAATGGGGCGTCGATCCGAACCGCCTGGGAGTCTTCGGAGGCAGCGCTGGCGGCCACCTGGCCCTCGTGCTCGGCACGGCGTCGGACAACGGCGACCCGAACGCCAAAGAGGATTTCATGAAAGAGAGCGACCGCGTGGCCTCGGTCGTCGCCTACTTTCCCCCTGTTGACCTTCGACCGCTCGCGCGCGGCCTCAATCCGCAGTCCACGGGCGGCACGCTTGACCGCTTCCCCGCCCTGAATTTCGAGAAGGAGAAAGCGCCCGATTATTCGCCGATCATCCATGTTTCGCCGGACGATCCGCCGACGCTGCTCATTCACGGCGACAAGGACAAGCTCGTTCCAGTAAACAACAGCAAGGTCATTCACGAAGCTTTCCAGAAGAATAACGTCAAGACGCAACTAATCATCATCGAAGGGGCCGAGCACGGGTTCCGCGGCGAAGACGCCAAACGCGCCGGCGCGGCTATGGCGTCATGGTTCGAACAGACGCTGCTCAAAGGCGACCTCAAAGCGAAGCAGTAAATGGAGGAACATGATTCGACGAATTGTCATTGTTTTCGCTTGCGCCGCGCTGACGCTGCTGGCCGGCCAAAGCGCCTATAACCTGCAAGCGCAACCGCAAGATCAAACGGCGCCGGCGGCGGCCCCAAATGACTACAGCAAGGCCGAAACATGGTTGTGCCGCCCCGGCAGGCAGGATGCTTGCGCGGCTGATCTGACGACGACCGTCGTCGCCGCTGACGGCAAATTGACCGAAGAGAAATGGAGCGCCAACCCGAAGGCGCCGATCGATTGTTTTTATGTCTATCCGACAGTTTCCAATGACCCGACGCCGAACAGCGATATGAACGCGGGGCCGGAAGAACGCAACGTCATTCAGCATCAGTTCGCGCGCTTCGGTTCACAGTGCCGCCCCTACGCCCCGCTCTACCGGCAGGTAACGCTGACGGCGTTGCGCGCCAATCTGTCGGGCCGCCCCATGTCGGCTGATCGCGCGCTCGGTTACAAAGACGCGCTGGACGCCTGGAAGTATTATCTCGAACACGACAATCAGGGACGCGGCGTTGTTCTCATCGGCCATTCGCAAGGCTCCGGCGTTTTGACCCAACTCATCAAGAACGAAATTGACGGCAAGCCCATCCAGGATCGAGTCGTTTCCGCGTTGCTGTTGGGAACGAACGTCGCCGTGCCGGCGGGCAAAGACGTCGGCGGCGCTTTTCAAAAGATGCCGCTGTGTCGAGCGCCGAATCAAACCGGGTGCGTGATCGCTTACGTCACGTTCCGCGAAAACGCGCCGCCGCCCACGAACTCTTTCTTCGGTCGCGCTCCGGGCGAGGGGATGGTCGCGGCTTGCGTGAACCCGGCGGCGTTAGGCGGCGGCCGCGGCGAATTGCACGCATATCTTGCCGCGGGCAGGAGCGCAAATACTTCATCCGCCGCGCCGAAACCCTGGGTAACGCCCGAACAATCGATCAAGACTCCGTTTGTTAGCGTGCCGGGATTGCTGTCAGCCCAATGCGTGACCAATGAGCATGGAGCGTACCTTGCGCTGAGAGTTCATGGCGATCCCGCCGATCCACGCACTGACGAGATTGCCGGCGATGTGGTGGTCAACGGACAGGTTCAAGCGAATTGGGGATTGCACCTGATTGACGTACAGGCGGCAATTGGCAATCTGGCGCATATCGTCGGTCAGCAGGCGAAGGCTTATCAGGAAAAGCAGAAAAAGAAATAACAGGCAAAAGGAAGATATTGGCTG
>DATEMG010000030.1:0-4000 GCA_035275805.1 Blastocatellia bacterium | reverse complement strand
CCAACATTTTGCGAAACAATTTAGTTAGCAGAGCACTTACCCTTCGCGCATCGGCGAGCCTTGCCGGGAAGCCTTAACCGCGAAGGCTTCGGCCAATATGCTCAAAGCTATCTGAGGGGCCGTTTGCGCGCCGATGTCCAGACCCGCCGGCACATGTACTCGGCCAAGCGCCTGTTCATCCACTCCGCTCTCTTTGAGGAACTTCAAAATCGCCTGGCCTCTCTTCTTGCTTCCCAGCAATCCGATGTACGCCGCCTGGGTCTTCAGGACGATCTTGAGCACGGGGATGTCGTATTTGTAATCGTGCGCAGTCAGGACGACGAAAGTCGATGAATTATATTCGAGCGTCGCGGCTATTTCGGAGGGAATTCCGATCCGCAATTCATTCGCATGAGGAAATCGCTCGCGAGTCGCGAAGCGCGGTCTGCCGTCAATAATTACGCTTCTCAACCCCATCTCCCTGGCCAGAGACGCCAGACTCATCGCAACCGGGCCGGCTCCGAAGACGATCAGTGCAGGCGCGGGGCCGTGCGTCTCGAAGAAAACTTCTGTCGTAGACGAAGCCGTATTCAACGTGACTACGCCGGAGGACGCAAGATTGAGCGCCGTCTCGCGCGCCTCACGGTCGAGCGCGGCCTCGCCCAACGCGCCCGAAACTCTCCCGTCTTCGAAGACCACGAGCTTCGACGAAGTGTTTTCCAGACGCGTGGCCACGACGACGCGCCTGCCGTTTTTCACTTCATCGTGAATCAGGCGGTATAGCGTAATCAGTCGGTCTTCGGGGTCGCTCAGGTCCAGGGGCTCGACCATGACCTGGATTGTTCCGGCGCAGGTGAATCCGCCTTCCCAGGCGTCCTCTTCGCCCAGTTTGACGGAGAGTAGTCGTGATTCAAAAGATGCGAGCGCTTTTTCCGATTCCTCGATCACTTGCGCGTCTGCGCACCCGCCGATGGTCACAGAGCCCAGTATGCGCCCTTGTTGGCTCACCCACATCTTCGAGCCTTCTTTTTTCGGACTCGTCCCGCGAGTCGCTACCAGTGTGGCCATGGCCACGCGTTTCTCGGCCTTTCCGAACATCTCGATCTGGTCGAAAACTTCTTCCATTGTCGTCCTACAAGACCAGGTGTTTTTCCAACGCCCTGAGACTCGCCAGATTATGTAATGAGGCGAACACGTCGATGTGCGGAAGCGCCGCTTGCATCCCGCGTACGAGTGGTTGATAAGCCGAACTACCGAGCAGCGGGTTCAGCCAGATGAGCTTTCCAGCGCGCCTTTTCAGTTCGGCGAGCGCCGCGCCCAACTCTTCAGGCGCCCCGGTGTCCCACCCGTCGCTCAATATAATGACGACGGCGCGTCTATCAACGAGCTTTGGCCAACCGAAATTGAAGGCTGCGACGCTTACGCCGATGAGTGTGCCTCCTGACCATCCGCGCACATCAGTCCCGAGTCGCTTCAGGGCATGCCTGTATGTGTTGTTCCTCAAGTGTCCGGTTATTCGCTCCAGCTTCGTGCTGAAGACGAATGTTTCAACTCGCGCGAAGCTGTTTTGAAGCCCGTATACGAATTGAAGAAGGATTTGACTGTAAAGATCCATAGACCCCGACACGTCGCATATCACGACCAGCCTGGTCTTCTTTTGTTTGCGCCGCTTGAAAGAGAGCCTGATGAATTCTCCTCCGTTCTTCAAAGATTGGCGAAGGGTTCGGCGCAGATCGACTCTGAGGCCGCGCCTGGCGGTCTCCCATCGGCGGCTGGGAATGCGCGCGAGCCGCCTGGCGATCCTCCGCGCAACACGGGAGATTTCTTGAAGCTCATCAGCGCCAAACAGACTGAAGTCTTTTTCCGTGTCAGACTCGGTGTTGCTCGCGCCGGGCAATTTGATCGGCTCCTGGTCGCGCGAAGGGGCAGCGCCCCAGTTTTTGAGAAAGAATGCGAGGCCCTTCTGCCCATGGTTGCGTGGAGAGGACCGGGCGTCCGTCGAAGCGCCATCGCGCTCGACAATCTTCCGGGGCTGGGGGGGCCGGCCCAGCCTGGCCCAGAAGCTCTCGAAGAGTTCCTCAAAAACAGGGAAGTCCTCCGGGCGCGAAGTAAGAACGCTTCTCAAACTCAGGAAAGTCTCCTCCCGGTCGTCGATATCGATCAGCCCGAGCGCCGTGGCCGCGTCAATCGCTTCGGAAGGCGTCGCCAGCAGACCGCGTTCTCTGAGCGCCCTGCTGAACTGGACCGTGTTGTATAGAAGCCAGTCATTGGCCGGTTGATAAGTCATGATGTGCGATGCGTAACACGCAACAGGCAATGTGTGGGGAAACTATATTCCGAGACGTCCGGCGCTCAGCTCGGCTTCGAACTTACGCAGGTCAGCCTCATCCTTCAGGAAACAGCCTGCCGTTTCCGCGATCACTTCCTCATCGAGTTGCGATGCGTTCAATACGACCAGCGCCGACGCCCAGTCGAGCGTCTCGGCGACGCCGGGAGTCTTGGACAGGTTCAGTTTTCTGACCGCTTGAATCATGCGCGTGACCTCGGTCGAAAGCGCCTCGCCGATCGCAGGAACTTTGGCGCGCACGATCTCAAGCTCCTTTTGAAACGACGGATAATTGATCCAGAGATATAGGCACCGCCTGCGAAGGGCGTCGGAAAGCTCACGTGAGCGATTTGAAGTCAACACGACATACGGGCGATGAATCGCCTTGATCGGCCCGATTTCCGGTATGGTTACCTGAAAGTCCGAGAGTATTTCGAGCAGGAAGGCTTCAAACTCCTCGTCGCTTCGATCAATCTCGTCGATCAACAGCACCGGCGAACTCGTCTGGGCGGTTATGGCTTCGAGCAGCGGGCGTTTCAAAAGGAAAGGCTCGCTGAAAATCTCCGCTTCTTTTTCGGCGGCGCTCGCCGCAGCATGCTCCTGCAACTTGATGCGCAGCAGTTGCTTCGGATAATTCCATTCGTAGATAGCCGTTGTGGCGTCCAACCCTTCATAACACTGAAGTCGCACCAGCCTGGCGTCGAGCGCCAGACTGAGCGACTTGGCGATCTCGGTCTTGCCGACGCCAGCCGGGCCTTCAATCAGCAGAGGTTTTCCGAGCGTCATCGCCAGGTACAAGGACGTGGCGACCGCGGCGTCGGAGACATATGCCTGCCTTTGGAGCAATTCCTGGATATTTCGTACTTCTTCTCTCACTTCTGCCTCTCGTCGTTTTTGGTGACTCGCTGGAAGTCTTCCACCGTGTCGATGTCTTCGGGGAAGGGGCGGTCGAACGGGATAACTCGGACCAGGTCAGGATTTGCGTCGACCAACTTCCACGCCGCCTTGTCGCCGTGCAGGCCGACAAGCTTGTCGAACAATTGCTTTGCGAACAACATCGGGTGACCATCACGGCCTCGATAAGAGGCGAGCGCGATCTGGCCGTCGCCCCGCCTCCACTCGTCGGCCATGCGATTTATCGTTTCAGGATCTATGTCGGGCTGGTCGCCGAGAAGAATCATTATCGCGTCGGATCGCGGATCGAGCGCCCCAATGCCCGCGCGGTAAGAAGAGGCGCACCCGGAGCCGAAAACGGGGTTTTCAACCACCTTCGCATTTCCGAAGACGACCTTCTTGCGGATTTCATCGGCCGCGCGGCCCAAAACGACGATCACCTCATCTAGTCCCGTCGCCCGCTCGGCTTGATTGATGACCCAGCCGAGCAAAGTGGCGCCTCTGAACGGCAAAAGTTGTTTGGGCTCTCCGAAACGGCTTGAAGCGCCGGCCCCAAGAACCAATCCGGAGATGAATTTCCTATCTAGTACCATATTTTGGACTGCTACTGCTGCACGGGGGTGGATGTCATGAGTTTCAAAAAATGTTATTGCAAACTGCCTGGGAGCGCCGCCCATGCTTGCCTGCTTGGATTCCGGCAATGACCGACTGACCGAAGCAAGCGGGCAAGGATGGGCGGCGCTCCCAGTAGGAGTGAAAGACTTCTCCAAAAGCTCAAACGGCTATTTTTTCCAGATAAAG
>DATEMG010000029.1:0-10229 GCA_035275805.1 Blastocatellia bacterium | reverse complement strand
ATTGCCCTTGCCAAAGCCCTGCGCGCCCTTGCGCTGGATGATCTAGAAAAAGAGCGTCGGGCGGTCTTCGACCGGTTTGGTGAAGAGCTGCAACAGGTAGCCCTCTTCGTCGCGGTCGACCAGAATGCGCTGTTCGCGGAGGGTTTCGATGTCTTCGTCAATCTTGCCGACGCGTTCCGTCAACATCTCGTAATAGCTGTCAGGGACTTCCAGAAACTCCACGCCGTTGGCGCGCAGCTGGCGGATGGTCGTGACGATGTCTTTCGTCAGCAGGGCGATATGCTGCACGCCCGAGGCCTGGTAAAACTCGTTGTACTCTTCGACCTGGCTCTTGCGTTTGCCGGGCGCGGGTTCGTTGATCGGGAACTTGATGCTTCTGGACTCGTTCGCCATGACGATGCTGTTGAGCGCCGTGTACTCGGTCGAAATGTCCTTGTCGTCGAAGGTCATGAAGCGCTCCAACCCCAGCACGCGGCGGTACCAGTCCTCCCAGATCTTCATCTGCCCCATCTCGACGTTCGCGACGTAATGATCCAGTCGCAGCAAGCCCGCGTTGCGCCCCGGCGCGCGCGACTCCACAAATTCAGGCATGAACGGGCCGTCGTAATCCCGCTTCGAGAAGAACGAATGGATGGTATCGCCGTAAATCTTGACCGCCGAGCGCCTCGCTTCGCCGCGCTCGTTCTTGATCGTATACGGCGCGACCGCGGGCTCGGCGCCGCGCGCCAGAGCCTCCTCGAACGCATAGTCGGCGTCGTCCACCTCGAAGGCGATGTCGCGCACGCCGTCCCCATGCTTCATGATGTGTACGCTCGAAGCGTCTCGCGACGTGTACGGCGTCGTCAGCAAGAGCTTGAAAGTTCCCTGCTGCAGCGCGTAAGAACACTGCTCGCGGTTGCCGGTCTCGAGCCCGGTGTAGGCGATGCGGTCGAATCCGAACGCGTTGCGATAGAAATAGTCGGCCTGTTTGGCGTTGCCGACGTAGAACTCGATGTGATGGACTTGCCGGATTTTCAATGGATTATTGCTCATAACTCCTATCTCCTACTTTAATTCGTCCGAAATTCGCCAACATTGAGGCTGTAAAGCTCGGCTAACGGAACAGTCCTCCGATCTCTTTCTGAGATGTCAGGCCCATTTGCGTAAAGCGGAGGATAAATCGAAAACGCCCTGTCGCCGGCAAGCGCAGAAACTTCAATCTCCCATCCATTCCAACGGTGACCTTCGTAATACCGGTCCAGGTCGCCGTTAAGACAAAAGTCGACGAATTCCGTATAGCCTCTCTCCAAGTTTTCCCACTTTAAAGCCTCGGGGGCGAAGTAATAAATATTTCCTCGATCTTCTCCAAAAGCTCCGCCATTGATAGCGAAGAAACCGCCGAGCGCGTCATCGGCCATCAGGACAATCGTCGGATACTCTCCGATCTTCTCTGTAGTTCGTCCGAGGTTCCAATCTGGCAATGAACGCGGCAACCTCGGATGTCCAGACCCCAAAATGCGAATCCACCCATTGTCAACGAGTATGCCTCCTGTTTCATAAACTATCGCGCCCAGTGGCGAGCGCGTCGTCACTTGCGTGGCGACAAGCGCATCAGAACGGCGCTCGTCAGACGCCGGCAAAATCTCGATCTGATTTGTCGCTGCTCGAATCCACTGTTGAACCAATGGCCAAGCCGGCTCATCTTTTTCGAGTAATTGATCAAGGGTTCGCATATTTCCACTCACTACCAAAAGGCGTTAGGCGCGCTGACAGGCGCCACCTCACGGTCGCCGTGTTTTCCGAACCTTCCGATGAACTCCCGCGTCACTTCCTTCAAATACGCGTATGACGGGATCACGTACAGAACGGGCTGCATGTCCGAATAGTCGTACGACGTGTGAATGACATCCTCAAGATCGAACTTGCGCCGCTCGACCTCGTCGCCGAACGCGTGTTCGAGTTCGCTGTAGGAGGACAGCAACCCCGCGCCGAAGGCCTTGATCTCGCTGCCCTCTTCGACCAGGCCGAATTCGACCGTGAACCAATACAGCCGCCCGAGCTGCTCCAACTGCTCGTCGCTGGCGATGAGCGCGCCCTTGCCGATGGACTGCGAATAATCAGCGAAGTCGGGATTGGTGAAGTTCGGGATGTGGCCGATGATCTCGTGGACGATGTCCGGCTCCGGCGTGTAATCGGGGCGCGAATGATGTCGCAGGTATTGGGTGCAAAGCATCGTCCGTTTGCCCAGCCAGCTCAGAAAAGCCCGCGTTTCGACCAAACCTTCGATAGGCGCAATGTGAAAGTTCGAGGTCTCATTCAAAAGCTTGTCGAGGCCGCGCAGTTGCGGAATCTGGTCGCGGCTGATGCCGAGCCTGCGTTTGGCTTCCAGATAGAGCGAGCAGGCGCGCCGCCGTTGGGTCTCTTCCAAATGGTCGTAAACGTGCCGCCAGATGGCCGTCTCCTGCGGCGTGTAGTCGACGTCGGGGATGACGTGATGCGGGTCTTCGCGGTACTGCTTGGCCAGGCCGGCGATGAAGTTGCGCCGCGCGCGATATTCCGTGTCATGGGCGCCGGGGTGATCTATCGGCAGCATGCTGATCTCTTCGAACCCCACGTCATCCGTCAAAAACTCTTCGATAACTGATGCTGACGCTGATGGCATAACTTGTACCTCCTACTTACCCGCGCGTCGAATCGCCTCGACCGCCGCCGGATTTTCCAGCGCGGTCGTATCGCCGAGGTCTTCGCCCAGGAACGCCGCGCGGATTACGCGGCGCATCACTTTGGCGTTGCGCGTCTTCGGCAACGATTCGACGAAATAGATTTTATCGGGTCGCAGGGGTTTGCCCAATTCCGTCGCGACACGTTCTCTCAATTCTTCTTCCAGCCTTGCGTCTCCGTCCGCGCTGATGGCCAAAACGCAGAAGGCCACGAGCGCCGAGCCTTTCAATTCGTCGGGGACGCCGATGGCGGCGGCTTCTATGACGCATTCGGCGCCGACCAGGGCGGATTCGACCTCGGCTGGGCCGACGCGCTTGCCCGCGATCTTCAACGTGTCGTCGCTGCGGCCAAGAATGCGCCAATGGCCGTCGGCGTCAACCGTCGCCCAATCGCCGTGAACCCAGACGTTCGGAAACCGCGACCAGTAGGTTTGTAAATAACGCTCGTCGTCTTTCCAGAAGCCTCGCGCCTGGCCGATCCACGGCTTGCGGATGACGAGTTCTCCTACGCGGCAGCGAATCGGATCGCCGTTTTCATCGACCACGTCAGCCGCGATGCCGGGGCACGGCGCCGAAAACGCGCACGGTTTGATCGGCAGCAGCGGATTGCCCATCAGGATTCCGCCTGAGATTTCAGTTCCGCCGGAATAGTTGATGATCGGTATGCGCCGCCGCCCGACGTTTTCAAACAGCCACCACCACGGATCGGGATTCCAGGGTTCGCCAGTCGAGCCGAAGACGCGCAGTGATGAAAGATCATGTTTTCCAATCCATTGATCGCCCTGCGCAGCTAATGCGCGTACGAGCGTCGGCGAAACGCCCAGAACCTCGACCTTGTGTCGCGCGCAGAACTCCCACAGCCGATCCGGTTGCGGGAAGTCAGGCGCGCCGTCGTAAAGAACAATAGTCGAGCCTAATATCAGCGCGCCGTAAATCAGCCAGGGACCCATCATCCAGCCGATATCTGTCATCCATGAAATTCGCGTGCCCTGGCCCACGTCTGTGCCGAAACACATGTCCTGAGCCGACTTAACTGGGAAGCCGCAGTGCGTGTGCAAGATGCCTTTGGGTCGCCCGGTTGTTCCTGATGTGTAAATCGCAATCAAGGGGTCTTCGGCCTCGGTTGGTTCAATCAGGCGCGCCGCGCCGCCGGCCATATCGCCCGTCGCCAGCAACTGATCCCAGGTCAGGTCGCGTCCGGGCTTCATCGGCATGGTCACGCGCGTCCGGCGAACGACAATCACGCGCGCGATTTCCGGGCAATCGGCGACCGCGTCGTCGGCGACCTGCTTCGCGTTGACCGGCTTGCCTCGGCGCGGGAACTCGTCGCAGGTGAACAGAGCCTTCGCATTGACGTCACGCAGCCGCGACGAGACGGCTGACGATCCGTAGCCGGAAAATAACGGCACGGCGATTCCGCCGATGCGGTTGATCGCCAGCAGCGCGATCACTGTTTCGGGAAGCATCGGCAAATGAATGCCGACGGCGTCGCCGCGGCCGAAACCGCAGGCGCGCAACCCGGCGGCGCAGCGCTCGACCTCGAACAACAGATCGGCGTAATCCAGTTCGCGCGTTACCCCCTCTTCACCTTCCCAGATGACGGCGGGCTTGCGCGCTGTCGGCGTGTCTTCCCAGCGATCCAGACAGCTTCTGACGATGTTGAGCCGCCCGCCCACACACCACCGCGGCCATTCCACTCCTCGCGCAAGGTCAACGATTCGGTCGTAAGCTTTGTCGAATTGGATGTCGAGGAAGCGAAGGACCTGTTCGGTAAACCACTCGACGTCGGCGACCGAGCGATTATAGAGTTCATCGAACGTAGTGAGGCCGCAGAAGGATATGAAGCGCGTCAATTGCGCGCCCGCAATCACATCGTCGGTTGGGCGCCAGGCCATGGCGTCTTCATCACGTAATCGCTCGATCATTTTTCAAATTCCATTTTCCATTCGTCATATTACATTTGCCATTTGTCATTTTCGGAATCGCGCGGCCAATAGAGATGACAAATGAAAAATGTAATATGACGAATGGAAAATGAAAGCTCCTCACGTTCTTTCAAGCCGCTTTGCGAATGTCGGCCCGCTTCCGAACAGGATGCAGCCAGCGCCGATATTCCGGCCTTCTTCCGGCGACAATTTCGAAGAAGGTCTTCTGGATCGCTTCGGTGACAGGGCCGCGCGCGCCGGCCCCGATTGCGCGACCGTCGACTTCGCGAATCGGCGTGATCTCGATCGCCGTGCCGGTCAGGAACGCCTCGTCGGCGTCGAGCAACTCGTCGAGTTTCAGGGCGCGGACTTCGACTTCGTAACCCAGGTCGCGCGCGATCTGCATCGCCGAATCGCGCGTGATGCCGAGCAGGATCGAAGAGTTCTGGTCATTGGTCAGCAACCGACCGTTCTTGACTAGAAAGATGTTCTCGACCGCGCCTTCGGCAAGATTGCCATGCATGTCGAGCAGGATCGCCTCGTCGTAGCCGCGCGACGACGCCTCGCGCACGGCCAGAATCGAATTCAGATAATTGCCCGTGGCCTTCGCCGTGGTCGGGATCATGCTCGAATGGAATTTTTTGTAAGGAGATACCGTGACGCGCATCCCACGGGCTAGTTTCTCGGCGCCGAAATCGTTCGGCCATTCCCAGGTCAGGATGTTGACGCCGACCGGACAGACTGCGCGGATGCCCAGGCTGCCGCTGTCGAAATAGGCCGTCGGACGAATATAGCAGCTTTTGAAGTCATTCCGGCGAATCGTTTCGCAGATCGCCTCGTAAAATTCCTCCCGCGAGTACGGGATGTCTATCTGATAGACTTGCGCCGAACAGTAGAGCCGGTCCATGTGTTCTTTCAGCCGAAAGACGGCCGGGCCTTCAGCCGTTTCATAACAGCGAATGCCCTCAAAGACTCCCGCGCCGTAATGAAGCCCGAAGGCCGATGAATGAATCTTCGCTTCGTCCCATAGTAAAAACTTTCCATCCTGCCAAACCCACTTCGTCTTCTCGAACGACATTCTTTTGAACCCTCCAAAAATTCCGTTGACCGGACATATGATACCGATGATACCGATTCGCTTGAAATCTCCCTGAAGACTAATGATAGAGCTTGAATGGAGGCGCGATGAAGACGAGGTTTTCGATATTCAGCCGCGCCGGACTAAGCAAATATGTTTTATGCGCCTGTAGGCCTAAAGATATTTTCCTGCCCCGATCATTCGCCGACAATGGTCACGCTGTTCATCTTGTCGCCCACTCGAATCTGCCGCACGACGTCCAGGCCTTCGGTCACGCGGCCGAAGACCGCGTAATTCCCATCGAGGAACGGGGTCGGCGAGAGCGTGATGTAAAATTGCGAACTCGCGCTGTTCGGGTCGGAAGACCGCGCCATCGCCACGGCGCCCGCCTCGCCATGCTTCAAATTCGGAGAGACCTCGAGCGGAATGTGCTTGCCCGATCCGCCCGTGCCTGTGCCATGAGGGCATCCGCCCTGGATGACGAAGTTCGGTTCGACGCGATGGAATTTCAGCCCGTCATAAAAATTGCGCTGGGCGAGTTCGATGAAGTTCGCGGTCGTAATCGGGGCGAGGTCTTCGTGAAGGATGAATTTGATCGTGCCTTTATCTGTCTCTATTACTGCAGTGTGATTGTTGTTTTGTGACATTACTTTCTCTCCGAAAAAGTAGGGCGGTTTTTAGTCTTCCCATGAGCAGGACGGACTAAAGACCGCCCCACTTCTTCATTGTTTAATGGCGTCGCTCATTGCGACATGAACGATTCCATTTGAAATTAGATGCTGTCAGAAGAGCGCGACGAATTATGACGACAGGCGGGCGATTTGCAAACCTCCTGATAAAACCATTAAGGGCGCAGTCCGCGCGCGTAAGCAAAAAGTAGCGGCGCGATTGCGGCGCGCGAGGCGGGACGAATGCCGCGCGCCACACGGCGCGCGGCCTAAGAAACAATAGGCGATGCTCTGGTACATGGATTGATGCTAGCGATAAAGAGGAAAGTTTTATTGAGAGCTGAATGGCGTTAGGTTCCGGCAATGTTACAACTGTCGCCGTTTATTGCACAGGCCAGTTCGTTCAGTCAGGCCGAACGACATTTCAGCGCTTTCGACCTTTCTTCAATTGATTGCCCACCACGACATTTGAGCGCGTCCACATGCGCCGCGCATGTGGCGCACACTTCCCCAGATCATCCCGGCGCCGCCGAGGGCAGACGATTATTTTGATTCATTTCAGGCAAGGAGGGAGCAGATATGACAATTCTTGAGCCAATCATCAATGAAGTTTCAGAGCAATTCGGATTGAGAGGAAAAGCCGGCCCGACAATGAACGCGCTACTCATACTCATGAGCAACGAACGGACCGGAGGGCTGCAGGGGTTCCTGGATCAATTTAGGCGCGCCGGTCTAGGCGAGACCGTCTCGTCCTGGGTCAGCCGCGGCTCGAACACTCCGATAACGACAGAGCAACTCGAAAGGGCAATCGGCGCCGATACGGTAAATCGTATAACGTCTAACGCCGGCGTCGCGCGCGCCGCCGGCGCTTCGGCGTTAGCCTACATCATCCCGAGAGTGGTAGATCTTCTCACGCCTGAGGGCGTAGTTCCCTCACGGCTGCCGGCATGGGTAAACTCGTACTTGAGCGGCGTCACTGCAAGGCCCGAGCCAGTCAGGACCGAGCCGGTCAGGGGCGAGCCGGTCAGGACCGAGGCCGTGAGGCCGCCGAGCGAGCCTGTTCGAAGGGCCGATACGGGCGGATCGACCTTCCTCAGGTTACTGCCGTTTCTGGCGCTGCCGCTGCTCGGTTTTCTGGTTTACCGAGCCTGCAGGCCCGAGCCGGAGCAGATGGCATACCGCCCCCCTGCGACAGCGACGCCTACGGCGCCGGTGGGGACACAACCCCAAGCCCCAAGCCTCAACTCACGGCTTTCAGTGATCAATTCTGGCGGCAAGATCAAATACTCCGGCGTCGTCCCGGATGAGCAGACCAAACAGAACGTCATGAATCAGCTCAAGTCGGCATTCGGCGAGGGGAACGTCAGCGGCGACATCAGCGTCGATTCGCGGGCGAGGGCCGCCGCGTGGACATCGGGACTCTCGTCGGCGCTGCCGAATTTCAAGGCCTCAGGCTCGGAGGTGACCTTCGACGGCAACTCGATCAACGTCGGCGGGACGATGTCTGAGAACGCCAAGAGCGACGCAGTCGCCAATCTCAAATCCGTCTACGGCGCCGGCATGAACATTGGCGCGTTCGAGGCCGCCACGGCGGTCACCGAAGCGAGTCGGAAGGCTACCGAGGCTTTGTCGTCTTTGAGGCCCGGCTTCACGGCGGAAGAGCTGGTCAGCGCGCTGAACATGACCATCATCAATTTCCGCTCCGGCAGCTCGCAGATCCCGCGGGAGAGTATGGCCGTGCTTGAGCAATCAGCCTCGGCGATCAAATCTGCGCCGGCGGGGACCGTGCTCGAGGTAGCGGGCTACACCGATAATGTCGGCAATCCGGCCGCCAATCAGAAGCTCTCTCAACAGCGCGCCGATTCGGTGCGTCGATTCCTCATCGACAAAGGAACCAACTCCGACTCTCTGGTCGCAAAAGGTTACGGAGGCGACAACCCGATCGCCAACAACGATACGGAGGAGGGTAGATTCAGGAACCGGCGCATTGAATACAAGGTCTTGAAGTAAAGCGTCGTATTTTCCCGGCAGCGAGATTGCTGCCCCGCTAAAATATCGCTCAGGTCGTGTCGCGACGCCCTGAAACGATGAAAATGGCGGCGCGAGGGTAGGCCTGGGAGCGCAGGCATCCTTGCCTGCATTGTTTCCGGCAACGACCGACTGACCGAGGCAAGCAGGCAAGGATGCCTGCGCTCCCAGGTAGTTTGCCCTATATTTTTCTGAGGCGCATGATGGCGGAAAAAAGAAGACTGGCCTTTACGTTTTCGATTCTGGCCGTATACGTCACGACGCTCTGGGCCACAGGCCCAACGACCGCTGCGCCTCGTCGAACCTGCCTTTGGGCTCAGGGCGGGCAGAACGCGAGAAGCGCCTCGCAGTTGGAGAACACCTACTGGAAATTGGTCGAACTCAACGGGAAGGCGGTTGCGGCGGCCTCGCGGCGACGGGAGCCGCATCTGCGGCTGAGCCCCGAAGCTAAGACACTGCAAGGCTCCGGCGGATGCAACACGATGCGGGGCGGCTACCAATCGAACGGCGACAGGTTGAGGTTTACACAAATCGCGACCACCCGCATGGCCTGTCCCGATCCTTATATGAGTCAGGAGAGAGAATTCTTGAAAGCGCTCGAAGACACAGACTCGTTTAAACTCTCCGGCGACAAACTGGAATTGCATGGCGGAGGGAAATCTCTGGCCAGGTTCGAAGCTCGCTAATCCAAACAGAGCCATTACCACTTAATTTCACGGCCGATAAAAGTTAAACTCCGGCGCATGGACACCATCACGCAAGGAGTGCTCGGCGCGGCCGCAGCGCAATCGGCCTTGTCTCGCCGGTTGCCGCGCGGGGCCGGGCTGATAGGAGCGGTGGGAGGAATGGCCGCCGATCTCGACGTCTTCATTTATTCACTCAACGATCCGACCGTGGGCTGGACGTTTCATCGCCACTTCACCCACAGCCTGATTTTTATCCCGCTGGGCGGCCTGATCGTCGCGCTGCCGTTTCTGTTGATGAAGCGGTTCAAGGATCACAAACGCGAAGTGGCGCTCGCGGCGATCATAGGTTACGCGACGCACGGCCTGCTTGACGCGTTCACGAGTTACGGGACTCAACTGCTCTGGCCGTTCACGAATCTGCGCGTGGCCTGGGATTGGATACCGATCGTCGACCCGATCTACACGTTCCCACTCTGGATCGGAGTGATCTGGACCGCGCGCACCGGCAATCCTAAGGCCGTTCGCGCGGCGCTGCTCCTGACGAGCCTCTACATTTGCTTCGGCGGATGGCAGCATCATCGCGCCGTCGAAATGCAGAATGAACTGGCCGCGATGCGCGGCCACAAGGTCGAACATTCGCGTGTGATGCCCGCGCCGGGGTGGCTGCTGTTCTGGCGCTCTCTTTACGTCTCGGGCGGGCGGGTATATGTCGACGGCGTAGAGACCCGCTGGTTCGGTTCCACGCTCGCGCTCGAAGGAGGTTCTGCGAATTTGACGACGTTCAATGACTTGCCCGCGAGCGCGCGGTCGAACGCCGAATCGCAACGCCGCTTCAACATTCTCAGCTGGTTCGCTGACCGGCTGGTGGCCCGGATCGCCGCGGAAGGAGAAGGCGAGGGTTCTTATGGCGACATGCGGTTCACGGCGGCGGTCGAGAGCCTTACGCCGTTGTGGGGGCTGCAGTTCGACCCGGCGTCGGGAGATTCACGGCGTTGGAGTCCGCCGCCGAATCAACGGAGGGAGATTGGCCGGATGCTCAAGGCCCTGGTCTTCGGCGATTCGCGCTACAAGTCGCTGGACGAGCTTCGCGCCTCGAACGCCCGCTGAGGGTCTTTGAGAAAGCGCGCTGGATCAGTACCGCGAGC
>DATEMG010000028.1:0-10546 GCA_035275805.1 Blastocatellia bacterium | reverse complement strand
AATTCCAGCAGCTCTTTTTCGTCGGCCGAGGGGCAGGCGATCTCGCCGTTCTCCTGCTCCTCCACTTCGATCAGGCACGAACCGCAAATCCCTGTGCGACAGCCGAACAGCAGCGGTGAATTTGCGACGCTCAGGTGTTCGGACAGAATCGAGCCGCGCGCCAGCCTGACCGGTTCATGGCTGGCGGGAGAAAAACTGACGAAATGCAGAAACCGTTCTTCGCTCATGCCGCCTCGTTACGATGAAAGAACCGCCGCAACTCGCGGCGATTTGTCGCCAGGTGTCGCGCCGCCGAATTACGGCGCATAATCGCCATCTCCTTGTTCGTCCGGTCGACGTATTTCAGGTCGGCCAGATATTCGCGATAGGAATCTATCGCAATCTGGCGACTCCTGGCGCTTGCATGCAGCGCGTCGTTCTCCTCGGCGAAGCAGGCCTCCATCATCCGGCGCGCCTGCCTGTGGCTCATCCCGAAGACCGGCGAGCGCAGAATCTTGTAAACCTTCGGATAGAGCGCGGGGTCGTACCAGAAGAGTCCGTTGACCGCGGTCGAGAAGTGGTAATGATCCTTCTGCGAGCCGCGCAATCCCTGGTTGGCCACCCATTTCTCGAAGCGTGTCGGCTCCTTCAAGGAGTTCAGAACATCGTGCGAGATCACAGTAGAGCTGTTGAAATGAAACGACTCGTCGCGGAAATGGTGGTAGCTGACCTTCGATGGGATCGGCGCATGCTCCTTCTCAGTGTCCTTGAAATAGAACTGGCTCAATTGATGCTGGATCAGCTTCCCGTTCAGCGTCCTGACGCCCCGCACGGCGAAATATTGGCATCCGATGAAAGGGCTGTTTGAAGACAGCAGCGTGTAGGCGTTGAGCTGCAGCTTCCGCCAGATGACTTTCGCCAGGTTCGTTTTGGCGTGAATCATCGTCTCGATGTACGGGCCGCGCATCGGGTAAGTAAAGACGCGTTCGCCGAATACCTCCTCCTCGAAATCCTCGCCTATCTTCTTGAAAGCGTTGATGTGCGCGCGCTCCTGCGCCGATTCCAGGTCGAGCGTGTCGCAAACGGCGCGGAAATCCTCGATCGAGTAGAGACCGGCGGCGCTCGTCTGATTGAAGAAGATCGTGGCGATTTCGGCGGAGATGATCTGCGAGTAATAGGCCACCCAGTAAAGCTGATTCAGTTTGACGCGCTGGCCGGAATCGGCCTGCTCCCACAACGGCGAGCCGTAGAGCAGCGAAAACATCTCCGGATTCCAGTAGCGATCACGGCAATCCTGATAGCGGAACTGAGCGGCCAGGGCGTCGATCATCGCAGTGTTGTCCTGTTCCTTATTCTTGCGGTAATTCAGCTCGATCTTCCGATAGCCTCTCAGGTCATCGAGCAGTGATTTGTCATAACGTTGCGCAAGCGATCTGTTCATCGTCAACCTCCAGGCGGGCGCCGGCGCCGCGCCTCGCCCACCTTCGCAATTTACCGCGACAGGATCGGGATGGACGGCGGGACTGTGTCACTTAATGAACCATCACAGCCCGGCCGAATGGAGGAAAAGGCAGGCGCCGCCGTGCAGAATATTTTTCTCTTCGTGTATATTTACAATAAGATCAGACGCGAATTACGTAAATATTAAACTCAAGATATATCGTGTAGTTTTCCGTAAAATGGAGAAACAGAATGAAACACATTCGGTTACGTCCCGCTTCGTTCGGGTTGTTGGCCAGTCTTTTTTGCGGCGCCACGACCTTTTTGTTCGGCTGTTTCTGGTTCCTTACCGCAGCCAGCCAGGATGTTAAGATCGCCAATCAACCGGCCTCGGAAGGCCGTCCGATCACGCCCGCCGGAACGCTTTTGCTGGACGCGACTACAAGGCTGCCCGCAGTGGCTCCGCTCACGGTGGATTTCGTACGCTCGCCCGACAAGAACGGCCCGGACGGCAAAGGGCGCTATCTGATTGCGGTCAATAGCGGCTTCGGCCTCCAATTCAACGCCGAGACCAATCACGGCCAGCAATCGCTGGCTGTGATTGATCTCGGCGCGAAGCCAGCGCCCGCCGTGATCCAGAATGTCTACTTTCCCGCGCCGCAGAGCGTCAACGTCGGCGTCGCGCTCGCCGACCAGGACGAACAGGACGGCAGCCACCTGTTATATGTCTCTGGCGGCGTCGAGAACAAAATCTGGATCTTCCGGTTCACCCCCGGCGCGCACGCGCCGATCACGCCAGCCTCGTCGGGGCCGAACACTCGCGTCGAAGCGCCGTACATTGACGTCAATGGATTTGCCACGCAAGCGCCAACGCCGCGATACAACGGAAATTTCGCGCCCGTTTACCCGACCGGCATTGCGCTCGGCGCTGACGGCGAGACGCTCTTTGTCGCCAACAACCTCGGCGACAGTCTGGGCATCATTCGCGACATGCGCGGGATGCGCGAACTCGTTCGCGTGGATTTGCGCCGCGACAATCCGTTGCAGCCCATATATCCATACGGCGTCGTGGTCTTGCCCGCTCAGGACGGCAAAGCGGCCAAAGTGTACGTGTCTTGCTGGAATGACTCCGCGCTGGCCGTGATTGACCCAAAGAATCCAAACAAGCCTATCCATCGAATCGTGGTTGATCGCCATCCGACGGCGATGATCTTCAACGCGGCGAAAACGCGCTTGTACGTCGTCAACTCGAACGCCGATAGCGTCTCGGTGATCGACACGGCCGCGGATAGGGAGATCGAACGCGTCAACGTGCGCCTCGCCGAGAAGGCCCAGCCCGGCGGCAGCCCCGAAAGCCTCGCATTGAGCGCGGACGAGAAGACGCTTTTCGTCGCCAACGCGCACAGCAACGCCGTCGCCGTCGTTGCGCTTGCGCAAAGCGGCGAGGAGAAATCCAAGTTGAACGGCTTTATTCCGACCGGCCAGTATCCGGCGGCGATCGCCGTCGTGGGGCGAAGCCTCATAGTCGGAAACGGCAAAGGCACAGGCGTGGAGAACTCTTCCGTTATCGTCAACAACTCGGGCCGAGCGCCCAACGCTCCGAACGACCGATTCCCGGCGAGGCGCGGGCAGGGCGGGCAATATAGCGGCTCGCTTATTTCGGGCAATCTGAGCCTGATTGATATTCCAGACGAGCGGCGCCTGTTCGGCTTCACCCAGCAGGTCTTGCGTAACAACGGATTGATCGGCGAGGTGAAATCCAGGCTGTTTACCGGCGCGAATCCGATCAAGCATGTGATTTACATCATCAAGGAAAATCGCACTTACGATCAGGTCTTCGGCGACGTCGCTCAGTCCGGCGACGGATCCAAGGCCGACGGCGATCCGAGCCTGGCGATCTTCGGCGCGGGCGAAGCGGCGCGCTCGCCCAACGGGTCGGCGCAGAACATATCACCGAATCATCGCGCGCTGGCGCAACGTTTCGGATTGCTGGACCGTTTTTTCGTCAATTCAGAGGCGAGCGCCGACGGGCACAACTGGTCAACGGCCGCCTTCTCGACCGATTACGTGGACAAGGCGTACCGCTGGGAGTACAGCGGACGCGGTCGCACGTACGATTACGAAGGATTCAACCGTCTGCCCAACCTCGAACCTGTCGAAGGCCTGCCGTCGTTCTTCGCCAAACCGGTGACGGCGGACGAAGTGATCACATTTCAGAAACGTTTTGCCCCGGACATCAACGGCGCGCGAGACGTGGCCGAGCCGGAGACGTTGTATTTGTGGGACGCCGCGAAGCGCGCGGGACTGCGCTATCGCCTCTACGGCGAATTCGTGCCGACGCTTTCCGAAGCCGACCTCAAAGCGATCAACACCAACCGCCCGAAACCCTATCCCGACCTGACGCCGACTGTCCGGGCTTTCGCCACCAAACGCTCTATTGAAGGCCATTTCAGCCCGACATTCCGCAACTTCGATCAGAACACGCCCGACTCGATGACGGCCGATTCCTATCGAGCGTTCAAAGAGTCGCAGGGCCGCGTTGACCCGGTCATTACGAACAATCACGCTGACGCGCGCTCTCGCGGTTATTCGCGCCTGGGTGATTGGCTGGATGAATTCCGCGGCTATGTGGCGGACATCGAGGCCGGCAGGCCGGACCGCATGCCGCAACTCACGGTCATGCGTTTCCCGAACGATCATACCGATGGGATGCGCGCCGGGCGTCCGACGCCTCAGTTTTTCGTGGCCGAGAACGATTACGCCATCGGCAAGCTGGTCGAAGCCGTTTCTCGCAGCCCGTACTGGAAGGACACGGCGATCTTCGTCCTCGAAGACGATTCACAGAACGGCCCCGACCACGTGGACATGCACCGTTCGCCCGCCTTCGTCATCAGCGCCTATAACAGGCCCGGCGCGCTGATCCGCGAATTTCACAACACGGTGAGCCTGATTCGAACTCTGGAAATTCTGCTCGGATTGCCGCCGATGAACCAGCTAGACGCCGCCGCCGCCCCGATCGACATCTTCCGCGACGAAGCCGACCTGCGTCCTTATCAAGCGATTATGCCGGACGTCGCGTTGGACAACCTGATCGTGGCGCCGGCCCGCGACGAGCGGACGGCCTACTGGATGAAGCGCACGCAGGAACAGAATCTCGCCAGACCTGATCAAGCCGATGCGGATACCCTCAATCGCATCATCTGGTTTTCGGCGCGAGGCGACAGTTATCCGGAACATCGCATTGCGCGTCTGCCCGCATTTGATCTAATGCTCGTGGGATTGCGGCTGGAAGATGACGAAAACGAACAAGAAGAGCGGTTGGAACGGCGGCGTAACGCCAAATCACGGCGCGCTTTGATGGCGCGGCGCCAGTCCACAAAGTAATAGTTACAATGAGATCAAGCGCAGCATAGATCAATATGGCGCAAGGAGAATTCGATGACGCGATTGTCAGCGCCGGTGTAATGGGGCTGGCGCGCGCTTACCACCTGGCGATGCGCGGAAACCGACAAAGACTGTTTCGGCTGCACAGCGTTGTAAGGCATGAAGTCCGGTTCGTTTTTAAAGCTCGCCCGCATGTCGTTAGCGATCAGGTCAAATACATGACCAAAATTTTCTGGGAGTTTTGACTGGAAAACCAGCATTCTTGTTAGGTTATATCGCACGTTCCCTCCTGCTGGGACTGACGGCGCCTCGAAATAGGACGCGGCTTCATGCCACAGCAATTGGGGCGTATAGCTACACAGGCTGCTTCATCAATTTCTACAATTCCCGCAAACCATAGTGATCCTTCATACGGGGGCAATCTCATAATCCACTCCTGGTGGAATGATGAGAGCTACGGCGTCCGGTTTTCAACCACCGAGTGGAGGATAAAGATTCATTTGACGATGTGGATTGCCGCCGAGTGGGATGAAATGTTTCATAACCCATTTCATGCGGTTGCTATGCAGTGAGCCTCTGCGCAAGGGCACGTTAATTGCCTAATTCTCAGCGTGAGTTGCCCGAGTAGAGTTTCTGATCGTAGAAAAAACACACGCCACTTTACTCGCCCTAAATCTTGCTCTCCAGCAACACAGCAACTGAACAACAGAAAACAAAAATTTGCGCCACTTTTTACCACGCGGCTGAACTCAGTTGAGTCAGACGAGCAATGTCAGTCTGCCCCTTCGAAAACTGTGCGAAGTTTGGGTTGACCGTCAGTCGAAGATCCTATGCGGATTCCTGGCGCCAATCGCTCTATTCACGCTTCGGATGAAGTCCGTGGCAGTTGACTTAGAACTAGCCACGACCTGCCGGCAGGCGTTGGTTCGTGTCTCTTAAGTGGGTGAGACGATTATGCCCTCGAATGATTCGCGAGCCACCGATGCGTTGGATGCCAAGCAATTGGTCGTCAGTGTTCTCTCCCGGTAAAAGTGTTCTCCCCCTGTAAAAATCCAGCTCCGATCTGAACCTCCTTTCCCTGCGGCAAGTGAGCTTCAGTAACACACGGTCTCTTCGCCAGTCTTCTGGTAGGGCTGATCAGGATTGGTGTGTGGGGAGACTGCGTACCCTGAGCTTAATGATGCATAGACCATTTGAGAAGCGTTTTCCGCTAGTCTTTTTGCAGATAGCCGGAGTAACAGGAGCCATATTCCCTTCTTTCGCTCAATCACAAGGGATGCCAACCGGTCAACAAACTCAGCAAGCTCCACCACCAACTTAACTTAACGCCATCCAGCATACGTGTTGATGTCGGAGGCTGCGCGGCCAGTTGGCGCCGGCCGACATTGTTACTTTTGGACTAGCGTTTGGTTTACGTGAATGAATTTCAAATTTCTCGCTCGTCAAGGAGAGCCCATGAAATCTTATTCCCCGATTATTGATACTTCCATTGATACTTCTGAAAAAGCTCGGATTGATACTTCGGAGGAGTCTCCCGGGCGGGGGTCGGCGCGCCTGTGGCCATTGCTCCTCCACGAGATCTTCGAGGCGCAGGCAGACGCGCGGCCGGAGAATGTCGCAGTGGTCTTTGGCCGTGAGGAGACAACATACGCGAGCCTGGAGAGCCGCGCGAACCGCCTCGCTCGGCATTTGCGCAGCCGGGGCGTGGGGCGCGGGTCGCTCGTTGCGATGCTGCTCCGGAGATCGGTGGACACGTACGCCACAATCCTGGGGGTACTGAAGAGCGGCGCGGCGTATGTGCCGATCGATCCAGAATACCCAGCGGACCGCGTCGCCTATATCCTTGAGGACTCCGGAGCAGGGGCGCTGGTGACGTCCGCGGACCTGGCTCGGCGCCACGTGACGTTCGAGGGCGCGGTCATCCGCGTAGACGCCGACCGCGATGCGATCGCGGCCGAGAAGCCTTCGCGCCTGAAGCGCGGAGAGGTCGGCGCGAATTCCCAGGACCTCTGCTACGTCATCTATACCTCAGGCTCCACGGGACGGCCAAAAGGCGTGATGATCGAGCACCGAAACGCGCGCCGCCTCGTGCAGGCGGAGGGACATATCTATGGGGCGCGGTCCGAGGACCGGGTCTATCAGGGCGCTTCGCTCGCTTTCGACCTGTCGGTCGAGGAAGTCTGGCTCGCATTCCACGCGGGGGCGACGCTGGTCGCCGCGACACCGGAGATGGAGCGCGCAGGACCGGATCTCTCCAGCCTGCTCACTGAGTCCGGCGTGACCGTGCTCTCGAGCGTGCCGACGCTGCTCTCAATGCTCGCTGAGGACGTGCCGACGCTGCGCCTGCTCATCTTCGGCGGAGAGACATGTCCCGAGTGGCTTGTCGCGCGGTGGGCGCGGTCAGGGCGCCGACTGGTGAACACCTACGGCCCCACTGAGACAACCGTCATCGCGACGTATGCTGAACTGCTCCCTGGGAAGCCGGTGACAATCGGGCATGCGGTTCCGGGCTACCGCGTCTATCTCCTTGACGACGAGCTCCGGCCGGCGCCCCGCGGCGAGGCGGGAGAGATCTGCATTGGCGGCGTTGGCGTGGCGCGCGGGTACGTGGGACTTTCCGACGAGACGCGCGCGCGGTTCGTGCCAGACCCTTTCGCGCCGGCTGACGAGGCGGACGCGCGGATCTATCGCTCCGGCGATCTGGGTCGCTTGGACGCCAATGGCGCCATAGAGTTCCTCGGCCGTGTCGACGGTCAGGTGAAGATCCGTGGCTTCCGCGTCGAGTTGTCTGAGATCGAGTCGGCGCTGCTGCAGGCAGACGGCCTCCGCGCGGCGGCGTGCGCCGTGCGCGAGGACGTGGCCGGCATACAACAACTGGTCGGCTACGTGGTTCCGGGTGATAGCCCGGTAGACGAAGAACGCCTCCGTTCATACCTGCGGAATCATCTACCCGCGTACATGGTACCAGCGTTGATTGAGACGATTACCGACCTGCCGCTGCTTCCAAGCGGCAAGCTCGATCGCACGTCGCTGCCGGCGCCGCGGGCGCGGCGCGCGGCGAAGGTTTCGGCCGGGCGTCCATTGACCATCACGGAGCAGCGGATCGTTAAGGTTTGGAAGGACCTCTTCAGTCCTATGCCAGTCTCCTTGGACGACCACTTCTTCCACGACCTGGGCGGCCACTCGCTACTTGTAGCGCGGATGGTTTCGATGCTGCGGAAGAATCCGAGGTTCGCGCGTCTGTCAGTGACAGACGTCTACGAGCACCCAACGATCGCTTCGCTTGCCTCTGCGCTTGACGCTGCCGCTCCTAGCTCGCATTGGTCCGGCGCGGAAGCGTCAACGGAGGCCGTGGACGTCGTCCCGACGAGCGGGCGACGGCACTTCCTCGCGGGGGTCCTTCAGTCGGCTGGTCTCTACTTTGTTTTCGGCCTCAGGGGCCTCCAGTGGATCACCCCTTATCTCGTCTTCTTTCTTCTCCTTGAGAGCGATCTTTCGGTATACGAGTCCGCCGCGTGGGCGGCGGTGAGTGAAATGGCGGTCTTCCCGCTTATCGTTCTTGTTGCTGTCACGGCCAAGTGGCTCGTCCTCGGGCGCGTGCGGCCCGGCCGCCACCCGCTCTGGGGCTGGTTCTACCTGCGCTGGTGGTTCGTGCAGGCGATGGTCGCATCAGTGCCCGCGAACTATCTCGCCGGGACCCCGCTGCTCCCCTGGTTCTACCGACTCCTCGGATCGCGGATTGGGAAGGACGTTCACATTGGCACGGAGCGGTTCGCCGCCTTCGACCTGATCTCCATCGGCGACGGCGCGTGCGTGGACGACGACGCGTCGCTGTTGGGCCAAACGGTCGAGGGCGGGGAGCTGGTGATAGGTCCGGTGACTGTTGGGCGCAAGTGCTTCGTCGGAACTCGGTCGATCTTACGCGAGGGCGCGGTGATGGAGGACGGAGCTCGCCTCGAAGACCTTTCGATCCTCCCCAGCGGGGCGCGGATCCCCGCGGGCGAGACCTGGGCGGGTTCGCCCGCTCGGCGCATCCCCTTCTCGAACCCGGCGTCATTGCCGCCGCCGACGCGCGGACGGCTCCGCCGCGCCGCGATTGCCGCGTTATACGCCGCGCTCGTCCTTGTCATGCCGATTCTCCTCCTGGGCGCTTTCGTACCGGGCATGGCTCTACTCATACATTTGGACCCTGTTGAACAACCGTTGGTTTACCTGGCAGCGGCGCCGTTGGTTGGCGCGTCTTTTGTCATTCTCATTACGACCGAGCTGGTCCTCCTCAAGTGGCTTCTCGTTGGCCGTGTCCGCGCCGGGACTTACCCGCTGCACGGCGGGTTCTATGTGAGGAACTGGATGTCGGACCAACTTCGCGCGCTTAGCCACAACACCCTCGGGCCGCTTCACGCGACGCTCTATATGGCGCCGTGGTTCCGCCTGCTCGGGGCCAAGCTTGGGCGGTTCGTCGAGCTTTCGACAGCGACCTCGATGATGCCCGACCTCCTTGAGATTGGAGACGGGGGCACGGTTGCCGATGAAGCGTCGCTGGGGGCAGGTCGCGTCGAGGGCGGCTGGTTGACCGTGGCGCCAACGCGCGTCGGCCGTCGCGCCTTCGTTGGCAACGGCGCCGTGGTTCCGGCGGGCGCAGAGCTCGGTGACGGATCGCTCGTTGGCGTCCTCTCGCTCGCTCCACTACCCACAGAGGATGGCGCGAGGCCGGGCGCCGGATGGCTCGGCTCGCCACCGCGCTTTCTCCCGCGCCGCGAAGCGAGCGCCGGATTCACCGAAGGGAGAACCTATTGTCCGCCACGAAGGCTCGTGATTACGCGCGCCGTTGTCGAAGCCATGCGCATCACATTGCCGCCGGCCGGCTTCATTCTCGTCACGGCTGCGGTGATCACGGCCACACTCAGGCTCTGGCACAGCATCGGGGCCGGCGCCACGCTGGGCCTGCTGCCGCTCGTTTACGCGGCCTGCTGCGCCATCGCGATCGTCGCGGTGGCGATCGTAAAGTGGATCGTCGTAGGTCGTTACCGGCCATTTGTCCGCCCACTCTGGAGCGCGTTCGTCTGGAGGCTGGAGTTCGTAAACGCGCTATTCGAGTTCTTTGCTACGCCACTCGCGCTCCTTGCGCTTCAGGGCACGCCGCTGCTGCCCTGGTATTTCCGGCTGCTTGGGGCGCGGATCGGGCGCCGCGTCTACATGCACACAACCGGCCTGCTCGAGTGGGATCTCGTCGAGGTCGGCCACCGAGTGGCCCTGAACAACGATTGCGTCCTGCAGACACACCTCTTCGAGGATCGGGTCTTGAAGGGCTCCAAGTTGTACATCGGCGCGGACTGCGCGGTGGGGGCCGGCTCAGTCCTCCTCTATGACTCTAAGATGGAGGACGGCGCGCGGCTCAACGCCCTCTCACTCCTCATGAAGGGGGAGACGCTCCCCGCATGCACGGCGTGGGCAGGTCTCCCGGCGGTGTGGCATGGGGGCGCAAAGCACATCGACGCCGACCAACCCGACCTCGTCCGCGCCGCGTGACATTTCCGTTCGCTTTATACGGACCGAATGAGCCGCCGAAGGATCATGAGTTGACAGTGTTCCTTCGGCGGGCCGGCGTGCGTTCGAGAAATAAGTACGAATGGGCCGATGAACACCCTCAATCAATCGCGAGCTGTGGTAATGGTTGGTCGAAGTATTTGTCATCCCAGATGAAGAGGTGAGCGACCGACCATGGCCAAATAGGACGAGACTC
>DATEMG010000027.1:0-12462 GCA_035275805.1 Blastocatellia bacterium | reverse complement strand
AATTCCGCCAGCACATCCGGCCGCAGCACGATCCCTAGAGGGCTGGAGGCTTGGACGAGCGGGCTGAACCACAAGTCGGCTTCCGCGCCGGCATCAACCTTCGGTAGATGGCGCAGACGCATCGCCCGCAGCAACTCAGGTTCAACCCGAGCCGCTAGCGAGACTAAAAGCGCGAGTTGTACCGCGTCAGGCGAAGTTTTCTGCAACAACTCGATGAAGAATTTCCCGTTCGTCCCCATGTACGTTCCCGTAGATCAGGATAGCGCTCGAAGTATAGTCGAGACCGATGTCCCACGGTCCCACTGAATTATTCTCACTTGGTTTTTAAGGGTGTCCGGGTAGCGAGCCGGATGATAAGGTGTCAGGACCAGCAATTGATATCCGGCCTGACGCGCATATCTGACAAATGCCAACCATTCGTCAGTCGTGGCTACTTCCACTTCGAATGGCGGGACAGCAACCCCAAGGTCGGTCAACATCAGCAGGGGGACGCCTGGAGGCGGCAACTTGTAGCTGGAAAGAAGTGGCGGGCTAACTGAGACCGCGTATTTGAGCGGAGTTCCGATGAATTTCCATGCCTGTACCTGGTCCGCGCCCACCAATTGATTTAATTGCTCCAGAAAGAACATCTGGTCGCGCAGGTATGGGACTAAACCTTGCCCGCCGTCAATCAGCGCCTGCACCCCTTGGCGGAGCGTCGGCAAGGGCCGCCGAGGGATCTGTTTTACCGGTCGGTTGTGAGAAATAATCTCGATCAACTTTGGAATATCTGGCGGGCCATCATTGGCGTCCACAGATAGCATCTTGGTAATGATGGCGCGGGTCCATATCGGAGCGAGCAGCGGGAAAAATTTAGGCGAAGGCTCGTTCTCTTCAGACGACTCCTGAAACGGTTCCGGCAGAACCAGGGCTGGAACCTTGACCGCCGCGCTTTCTTCAATCAGTTCTACTGTCAGGCCGCCCATCATTTCTCCCATGAACTTTGATCGCCGAGGCTTGCGTTTAACTTGCTCCTGTCGGCCGGACTGTTTAGGCGGCGTGACAGATGGCGGAAGCTGCGTTGGCGCCGCCGCCGCGAACTCTAATCCGAGCATTGAGGCGATCTTTTGTCGAGCCTCTTCGTCGGGCTTCATAATTTGTAGCGCCCGGATCAAATCGGCCAAATGAATTTCAGGTCTATGCATGGCTTGCTTGAGTATGGATTTAAAGATTTGTCAACTTGGGCTTCGCCAGCGTCGCTGTTCGGACTGAGAGCCACTCTGGAGACGGATCCTCACCTTCCTTCGGCGGCCGCACGTTCAGGCTAATACATGCCCAGACGGCATCCAGGAATTCAGCCGCGTTAGGTTCGGAGCGCTCTCCTTTCTTTTCAGCCTGGACCATTTGCTCAGCCAAGGCTTCATAGAGATCGTCATCCCTTTCGTGGAAGTGTTTGACGGCGATCGTCTTCAGCCTCTTCTCGTCAGGAGGCCTCAGATCAAGCACGACGCAGCGGCGTAGAAACGCTGACGGCAATTGACGCTCTTCGTTTGTGGTGACAACGATCAGCGGCGGGTGATCCACGGAAGCTTCCACCGTTTGACCGATCTCGTCCACGAAAAACCTTAAAGATCCAGCCGGAAGCAATAAATTGTTCGGGACATCTGGTTCAGCCTTATCAATCTCATCAATGAGAACCACCGAGCCTTTGGAATTCGGTTGCGGTGAAAAAGGCTCTCTTGGTTCAAATTTGCTGGCTGACTCGCGATCAAAGGCCCACCACAGTACCCCTGGTTTGACATACTCAGCCTTGTCTTTCATCGGTATCTTACTATCCAGAGCGTCATTCAGTCGGTGGACGCTGTCGAACGTCCAAAGTAGATCCTGGGCGCTGGTCTGGGAAGTGACAACCGCTTCGTAATAACGCCAACCGAGATGATGCGCGACCGACCTGGCCAGCGATGACTTGCCGGAGCCGGAGGGACCACGGACCAGGAGTGGCCGACCCGTAGCCAAGGCAACATTGACCGCTAATTCGATCTCAGGGGTGTATTCGTACACAGGGTCTTTCGTGCGGTCGGCCAGGCGCGCCGGGCCGCCCCGGTCGTAATTGTTGTCAGTTCCAGTCTTCTTCACGCTGAACATTTTCGCGTATTCCATGGTCACTCCTCATGAGCCTCTGATGATGGTGGTGGCGTCAAGTATGGCGCTCGCCGCCAGCAGACAGACCCGATCCTCGACGCCGACTTCGAGCGGCGGTTGTAGCATGACAAAATCGGCGAGATTCCATTCGGCCGGTTTGTCTTCTCCCGTGAGCACAATGAAGATGAACGGCCAAAACCGCTTGCGGAGTCTTCTGACGACTTCCTTATCGGTCCCGTGAGGGATAACGACAAAGATGGGCCGCTGTATTGCCAAATTGATCATCACCGTGTCTAAGGATTGTCCCGATTGGCTGGTCCGCCCCGATCGCTGATTGATCTCGGCAATAATGTGACTGGCATACCTGCCCTCGTCATCGGTCCCAGCGTCCGCCGGGGGCATAATGACCGTGTAGGGCATCTTCTTTAAATAACCGGCGCGGCTGGCGTGTAGGCGCGCGGTCACCGGATCAGTGGCATTCAGACCAAATGCAGTCCTCAAACGCTCCTGGATTTGGCCCGAGGCCGTCAAATCGGTTTGAATCATTTTCTGCTCGCTTTGGACAACATTATCCAGCTGGGCAATGGCGGGAAGGTCAAGCCAGAATGGGGCGAGTAAATAAATGAGACTGGTGGAGCGTTGCTCCCCCAAGCTTGGCAATATACCGCGCAAGCTAGCGATGACCCGGTCGGCGTTCAAGCTGAGGAGTATCCTCGCCAGCCGATACCGATACCAAATCTGTTCATCCAGCGGATCCCAACGGTCAAGTTCTGAATCTATGCTCTCAATCGACTCCTTGAGAGACTGGGGGTCCGTTATTAACTTCAGGTGGTCTTCGATGCGGTTGTGATGATGATACAAAGGCTCATCTTCAACCGAATACTTAATGGCGCACAGTCTGTCCTTGATCGTGTCTACCACGCGATCGAGATTTCTTTGCGATCCGAGCTGGATCTCGCTTATCAGAAGCGCCTCGAATGGTGAGTTCTTGATGTCATTGGCCGTGACCCCAGTCATGGCCACAGGAAAGATCGGGAAGCCTTTGTCTGTCCATTTCAGGATGGTGAGCATCGAGCACTCCTTAAAAACCCAGGGGTGCTTCTTAACATCGAGCGCCTCTTTAGTAACTAAAACGACCGCCGCATGGCAACAACCAATAGCTGAGTAAAGTTCATTCCGCCAACAATCCCCAGGCTTCAATCGCTTACGATCACAGTAGACAAGGAATCCTGCGGCTTCCAACAGCTCGACTAGTCGCTCCAGGATTCGCTTGTCCTGGGCCCGATGCGCACTATGACTGATGAAGAGTTTCGTTTTCCGAGGCATCAAATCAACTCAGAACAAAATCGTTTTCTGTTACCTGGAATCTTTATGCCCACGAAGGATGCGGCACAGCCTGAGGTATGGCATCGGACGATCCGCCAATTCCCATGAAATCCCCGGATTCCGGCTGTTTTGGGGCCCGGGTGTTTTCATTTGACATCTCATCCGTTTTAGTCGGCCCATCAATCATCTCCCCGTCCAGTTTATTTCAGGTGTGGCGCCTACTGAGTTTAGCCATCGCAGGTAAGCTCGTCTTGCTTCAAGGCTGACAACACAAAATCATGGTACGATGGATCGAATCTGTCAAGTTCTCCCTATATAACTTGACTAACCCGGCAACCGCTCCGCTTAACTCCCTGCGTCCACAACCTGTCTGGCGCTGTTCGATAGTGGGATTGGCGTTTCCCTTGAACGGACAGTGGCGCCGCGACCAGCCAGCCGTGGCCAGGCGACAAGCCAATTATTTCAACAGTTTATGGCTCAGCCGGAATGGCACGACGGTTGAATTCCATTATCTGATCGAATCTTCGGGTCAAGCGCCCACAATCGAGGAAAACCTATGCGAACTATCTGGCATGACCTGCGCTTCGGCGCGCGAATGTTACTAAAGAATCCTGGATTCACGTTGATTGCCATTCTCACGCTTGCGCTCGGGATCGGCGCGAACACGGCCATATTCAGCGTCGTCAACGGCGTATTGCTCAAACCTCTGCCCTACCGCGAGCCGGAGCTATTGATCCGCGTCTTCGAGCGCAGTCGGACCCAGCCCAAATTCCCGATGTCGGGCGGCAATTTTCAGGATTACCGCGACCAGAACTCCACGCTCAGCGGCCTGGCGCTCTACACGCGGCAGGATTTGGAATTGTCGCAGGATGATAAACCGCAGCGCCTGGCCGCGCTTCGGGTGTCGGCGGGGTTCTTCGAATTGTTGGGCGCGCAGCCTTTGCTGGGGCGGGAGTTCCGCCGCGAAGACGAACTGCCGAACAACAATCAGGTCGTGGTTCTCAGCTACGGTTTATGGCAGAGGCGCTTCAACGGCGATCCGAACATTGTCGGTCGCGTCGTAACCTTGTCGGGACGGCCTTTCACGGTCGTAGGGGTGGCGCCGCAGGGGCTTCAACATGTCGGCGGCGATTATCGCTCGATGCCGCATGGGGAGAGCGTAGACGCGTGGTGGCCGGTGGCGCTGTCCCCACAGGCCGGACGCGGGGCGCATTTCCTAAACGCCGTGGGGCGCTTGAAGCCTGGCGTCTCGGTCTCGCAAGCCGAAGCCGATTTCAACGTGATCGCCGAACGGCTGGCGCAACAGTTTCCAAATACGAATCAGAGCTGGCGCATCGCAATCCAACCGTTGCGCGAAGAGATCGCCGGGCGCGCGCGGACGACCTTGCTGGCGCTCTTCGGCGCGGTCTTCTTTGTTTTGCTGATTGCCTGCGTGAACGTGGCGAACCTGCTGCTGGCGCGGGCGACGGCGCGCGAACGCGAGATCGCCGTGCGCTCCGCGGTCGGCGCCGGGCGCTGGCGCATCGTGCGACAGTTGCTGACCGAGAGTTTGCTGCTGGCGATAGTCGGCGGGGCCGCCGGAATCCTGCTGGCGCAGTGGGCGATAGACGCGCTCCGCGCGCTTGGCCCGGAACAATTGCCGCGCCTGCAGGCGGTCAACATTGACGGGCGCATTCTTCTCTTCACGCTCGGCGTCACGATCTTGACCGGCGTCCTGTTCGGCCTTGCGCCCGCATTACAGGCAGGACAGTTCAATCTCAACGCATTACTCAAAGAAGGCGGGCGAGGCGGCGGCGGACAGAGGCGACGGTTGCGCGACGCGCTGGTAATAACCGAGGTCGCGCTGGCGCTGGCGCTATTGGCTGGCGCAGGACTGTTGATCCGCAGTTTCTGGAAACTGCAACAAACCGATCCAGGCTTCAACCCGGAGCGCGTGTTGACGGCGAGCCTGACTTTGCCGGGAGCGCGCTATGGCGACGCGCCGAAGGTCGCCGCATTTCAACAGCGATTACTCGAACGGCTCGCCGACTTACCCGGCGCGCAATCGGCGGGGCTAACGTCCGACCTACCGTGGACTGGCTATGACGAAAACGCCGGGTTCACTATTGAAGGCAAAACCTTCCCTACGAATGACGGGCCGTCCGCGCGGTATCACTACGTCTCGTCCGACTACTTCCGCACGATCGGCGTGCCTCTCATCGCAGGACGGTTCTTCAACGCTGACGATCGGCAAGATGCGCAACTCGCCTTGCTCATTAATCGCAGTATGGCCGAGCGCTACTGGCCGGGCGAAAGCGCTGTCGGCAAACGGCTCACATTCTCTTCGCAACCGAAAGAGAGAGACTGGTATACGATAGTTGGCGTCGTCGGCGACGTGAAAGACTTTCCGCATTCGCCCGCCGCCGCGCCTGCTTTCTACTGGGCGGCGACGCAACTAACGCCTCGCCAATTAATCCTCGCCGTGCGTTTCAGCGCCGACCCGTTGAACATGATCGATACAGTGCGCGGAGAGGTCCGCGCGCTCGACAAAGATTTGCCGCTGGCCGACACGCAGACGCTCGAAACGATTGCGGCGACTGCCGTCGCGGGGCGGCGCTTTACGCTCTGGCTGGTCGGCTTCTTCGCCCTGACCGCGATGGCGCTGGCGGCCATCGGGATTTACAGCGTGCTGTCCTATCTTGTCGCGCAAAGAACGCATGAGATCGGCTTGCGGATGGCGCTGGGCGCGCAACTGGGCAATGTCTTGAAGCTTGTCATAAGGCAGGGAATGACGCTGGTTCTGCTGGGCATCGCGTTGGGAATGGCGGCGGCCTTCGCTTTGACGCGGCTGATCAAGGGGCTGCTGTTCGATGTAAGCGCGACTGACCCGCTGGCGTTCGCGCTGGCGGCTGCGCTACTGGCGTTGGTGGCTCTGCTGGCCTGTTACATCCCGGCGTGGCGCGCGACGAAAGTCGATCCGATGGTCGCGCTAAGACATGAATAGTTGCCGGAATTTTTGAACGATAATCAACCCGTAGCAAAGAGGTAAGTATGCGGAGGGGAACGCGGTAAATGGACCACGAAAAAAAAGGATGACGCGGCGCCTGCGGTCGGTTCACTGTTTCGGCTCGGGTGGCGCTTCAATGGCGTAGATCATCGCGTAGTTTTCGACGGGCTTGAACTCCAGCAGTATGTGGCCTTGTTCATTGGGCGCGACACTTGTTTCAATTGGATGTAGGGGAAGGAGCGCTCCCGGTACTGTACCGCGCCGCAATCACCGCGGATTCTCAGTCACCGTTATCATTCGGTCCACCGCTTTCACGTCCACCGTTTCTCGCGCGCCGCTTGGCCAGCGAACCTCTAATTTATCCACTTTCGTGGCGCTGCCCAGGCCGAAGTGCAGCCGCAGGTCGGATTGCGAGCAGTAGCTCGCGCCGCTGATGACGTCGGCGCGCTGGCGTTCGCCGCCTGCCGTCAGCCAGACCGTCGCGCCGATCGCGTCGCGCGGGCTTTTCGGGCCGCCGATAAGTTTCAACGCCAGCCAATGCCCGGCCCCCTTCGTCACATTGCGCAAGACGGTCGGCGTGTCGTCGCAATTATTGAGTACGACGTCCAGGCGCCCGTCATTGTCGAGATCGCCGAATGCGGCGCCGCGAGCGGATTTCACGACGGCCAGGCCGCTGCCAGTCGCGGCGGGCAGCAAATCGAATATCTTTCTGTTTCTGTTTTTGAAGAGCAGCGGTCGCTGCGCCCACGTCGTGCCCCAATCGTATTTGTCCACTTGCGGGTAGACGTGGCCGTTGGCGACGAAAACGTCCTTCAATCTGTCGTTGTCAAAATCCATGAAGCCCGCGCCCCAGCCCAGAAAGGGAATCGTCGGCGCGCCATGCCCGGAGGCGAAGGTCACGTCGTTGAAAAGCGCCTCGCCCCTACTTTCTGAGAGATTGTGGTAAAGCGTGTTGGTATCGTCGGAAAAATTGGTGACGTAGAGGTCGGGTTTGCCGTCGTTATCGTAATCGCCCACAGCCAGACCCATTCCAGCCTGTTCGCGCCCGTCTTCGTTGAGCGCGAAGCCGGAGGCGAAGCCGACTTCTTCAAACGCGCCGGCGCCTTTATTTAGGTAAAGAAATCTCGGCGTCGAATCGTTGGCGACCATCAAATCGAGTTTACCGTCGTCGTCAATATCGCAAAACGCCGCGCCGAAGCCGTAATAGCCATTCTCGTCGGCCACGCCGGCCTGAAGGCTTACGTCCGTGAATTTGCCGCCGTCGTTGCGCAGCAGGTGATCAGGGGCGCCTTCCAACCCGCGCGGGCCGCACATCACCGCCTGACCGCGGTAATGACAATACTTCTGGCCTTCTATGGTCGTGCGAGGTTCGGGCGGGTTGGACGGATCGAAAGTGACGTAGCCCGCGACGAACAGGTCGAGATCGCCGTCGCCGTCGTAATCGCCGAAGGTCGCGCCTGTAGACCAGCTGTCAATCGCCGCGCCGACTTTTTCGGCCACGTCGGTGAACGCGCCGTCGCCGTTGTTGCGGTAGAGCCGGTTCTTGCCGAAATTGGTGACGTAGAAATCCTCCAGGCCGTCGTTGTCATAGTCGCCGGCGGCGACGCCGAAGCCCCACCGCTCGTTGGCCACGCCAGCTTTCGCAGTGACGTCAGTGAACGCTCCGTTTTTGTCGTTATGAAAGAGCGCGGCGCGCGGCGGTTTCTCTTTGCCCTGCAGAGCCGCGAAGGTCGAGCCGTTGACCAGGTAAATGTCGAGCCATCCGTCGTTGTCGTAATCGAGGAGCGCCACGCCGCCCGACGGCGATTCGAGAATGTAGCGTTTGTCGGCCACGCCCGAGACGTGGCGGAATTTTTGCAGCCCCGCCTGGGCTGTCACGTCGGCGAAATAGACTGGCGCGCCGTCAACGAAGCCCCCGGCGGTGATCGGACGTGATCTTGAGTCTTTGACGGGCTTGAATGCCCCGGCGGTGCTCGCGCCGCCTTGCGCCTGCCGGTCTTGCGTTTGGGAATAGGCTCGGAGCGCTCTGAACGGAAGTTGACCAGGCAAATGAGGGCCGCCATCTGACTGCAAAAACACAAAGAAGAATACAAATGTTACAAAGGAGATGAAATGGGAAGTCTTAAACCTGCGGCGAGGCTGGCGGAGAAAGAAGCGGAACGGATTCGAGAATTGACGGATCATTACCCCCTACTCTACTAGCGCCATCAATTAAGCAGAAGGGGAAAATTTCTGAAGTGTAATTAGGAGGTCATTTTTCATCATTCATTGTTCATTTGTCATTGTGGAATGGCGCAGCTCCGGCAATGACAAATGAACAATGAACGATGGACAATGAAAAATGAAAGCGCCTCAAATATTTTGCCTGACCGCTTACTCATACCGTAATGCGTCAATCGGATCAAGGCCTGCCGCTTTATGCGCCGGGTAATAGCCGAAGAGGACTCCGACCACCACGGAGAAGAGCACCGAGCCTACGATGGCGAATAATGAGATGAGCGTGCGCCAGCCAAACATCATCGGGATCGCGAACGAGACGACTATGCCGAACAAGATTCCGATCGCGCCGCCGGTCAGGCTGAGCACGATTGATTCGATCAGGAACTGTGTGCGGACGGCCGACGAGCGCGCGCCGACGGCCATCCGGATCCCAATCTCGCGCGTGCGCTCGGTCACCGAGACAAGCATGATGTTCATGATGCCGATGCCGCCCACCAGCAGCGAGACTAAGGCGACGCTGGCCAGCAGGTACGTCATAATCTTATTGGTCGCGTCGGCGGCCTCGGCGACATCGGTCAGGTTGCGGACGAAGAAATCGTTCTCCTCATTGGGCGCCAGTTTGTGGCGCTGGCGCAGCAGTTCGGTAATCTGCTCCTGCGCCGAGTAAGTCGCCTCCGGCGAGATGGCCGAGACGTGGGCGAACTGGACATAGGTGATCGACAGCAATTTCTTTTGAACCGCCGTGAAAGGCGCAAACGCCGTGTCGTCCTGGTCGCGCCCCCCCGCGTCCTGCCCTTTTGCTTTCATCACTCCGATGACGCGAAAAGGCAGTTCGCGCACCCGGACGGTCTGTCCGACCGGGTCCGTGCCGGGGTAGAGGCTTTCCGCAACGGTCTGGCCCAGCACGATGACGCGCGCGGCGGTTCTGACGTCGCCTTCGGTGAAGAACTCGCCGCTCGCCACGTCCCACTTCTTGATCTGGGGAAATTGTTCGTTGACTCCCTGGACCTGAGTGTTCCAATTCTGATTGCCGAAGATCAGTTGCGCGCGCGTATTGACGGTCGGGCTGGCCATTGCCACGGTCGGAATTTCGCGCCTGATGGCTTCGATGTCTTCGACAGTCAGCCTATTTGATTGTGACGCGCCCGTCCCACTGCGCACGCCCCCGACGTTCTGCGACCCCGCGCCCACGAAGAGTAGATTAGTGCCGACGTTGGCGATCTGCTCCTGCACCGAAGCCTGCGCTCCCTGGCCGATGCTGACCATGGCGATTACCGCCGAGACGCCGATGACGATGCCGAGCATGGTTAGGGCCGAGCGCATCTTGTTGCGCGCCAGCGCGCGAAAGGCGATTCGGAAAATTACGAGTATAGTCATGGGATTCAACCCTCAATTCCATAGGACATATAAGACCTATAGGACTCATAGGACTCACAAATCCTATGAGTCCTGTCAATCATCATCATCGTCATCATCCAACACGGGCAGCGTCTTGAGTTCTTCGGCGGCGTCGCGGCGATGAAGCACAGGCTCGTCGCTTCTGATCTTCCCGTCGCGGAAGATGACGACGCGCTGGGCGTATTCCGCGATGTCGTGCTCGTGAGTGACGAGCAGCAGCGTGATGCTGCGCTCGCGATTGAGCCGCTGGAAGATCTCCATGACCTCGACTGAAGTGCGGCTGTCGAGCGCGCCCGTCGGTTCGTCGGCCAGGATGATCGTCGGATGGTTGACCAGCGACCGCGCGATCGCGACGCGCTGCTGTTGCCCGCCCGAAAGTTGATTCGGATGATTGTTCTCGCGTCCGGCCAGCCCGACTGATTCGAGCGCTTCCTGCGCGCGGCGCCTTCTCTCCGCGGTCCCGATACCTGCGTAAAGCATCGGCAGTTCCACGTTCTCGATCGCCGACGTGCGCGAGAGCAGGTTGAAGCCCTGAAAAACGAATCCGATCTTCCGGTTGCGGATGTCCGCGCGGTCGTCTTTCGAAAGCTTCGATACGTCGTGGCCGTCGAGAATGTAGCCCCCTCGCGTCGGTTGATCGAGGCAGCCGATGATGTTCATCATCGTCGATTTCCCCGAACCCGAAACGCCCATTACGGCGACGAACTCGCCCTGCCGGATCGCCAGCGAAACGCCGCGCAAGGCGTGCACTTCGATGTCCCCCATCCTGTAAATTTTGTGGATGTGGTCGAGCTTGATGACAGGCTCAGTCCCCGTGGCGCGCCCGCTGGCCTTCTCAACGGTTGATTCAATTGTTTTGGCGTCAGCCTCTTCTACCAACTGCACGTGTTCTCCTTATAGGACTTTATAGGGCTCATAGGACTCCTAGGACTATTTATAAGTCCTAGGAGCCCTAATAAGCCCTATAAGTACTATCACGATGTTACCGTCGTCCGCCACCGCCACCGCCGCCGCCAAAACCGCCGCCTCTGGGACCGCCACCGGGCATGCCGCCGAAGCCGGGCGGACGTTGCTGGTTATTCTGCGGCCTGTCTTCGGCGGGAATGTTCTGGCCGACGATGATCGTATCGCCTTCTTTCAAGTCGCCTTCGATCACTTCCGTCGCCGTGCCGTCGGTGATGCCGAGCTTGACCACGCGAGATTGTGGTTTGTTGTCGGGGCCGAGCACCCAGACGATGCCTCTCCTAACTTCCTGGAACGGCGCGGTCGTTGGCGTGAAGCGATTGCTAGCTCCGTCGGGGCTTCCGCCCGCCCTGGCTCGCCGGGCGCCGTCAGGCGTCCCCTGACGGCCATCCGCCGGTTGGGCGCCGGATTGATCGCCTCTGTCTCTCCGTGCGCGCCGTTCTCCGCCGCCCGCGCCGTCAGAACCGCCATCGCCTCTGCCTCCCCAGCGGCGCCGCTCGCCGCCGCCAGCGCCGTCAGGACCGCCATCGCCTCTTCCTCCCCCGCGCCGTCGCTCGCCGTCGCCCGTCGCTCCCTGTTGGCCGTCCGCCGGTTGGGCGCCGGCCAGTTGGGCGCCAGATTGATCGCCTCTGTCTCTCCGTGCGCGCCGTTCTCCGCCGCCCGCGCTGTCAGGACCGGATTGGCCGTCTCCGCCTCCCAAGCGGCGTCGTTCGCCGCCATCCATTCCTCGTTGTTGGCCGTCCGGTTGATTGCCGCGTCTTTCAATATTCCCGGCCTGCTGGCGTCCGCCTCCACCTGCGCTCTGGCCTGGGTCTTTACCCGCGTCTTTCGCCGCGGCGTCTTTCGGAGCGGCCTCCTTCGCGCCTTCTTTACCCGGTTCTGTCCCGGCGGGGCCTGCTTGAGCGTCACCGCCGCGGAGCAGTTCACGCCTCTTCTCCTGCGGCGTGCCTTGCGGCCAGAAGCGGAGCGCGGCGTTGGGGACCTTCAGCGCGTTCTGACGCTCGGCGATCGTCAACGTCAGGTTGGCGGTCATGCCAGGCTTGAGTTTGAGTTCGGGATTCCGTACGTCGATCACTACGTTGTAAGTGACAACGTTTTGCACGTTCTGCGGGCTGAGTCGAATCTGGTTGATCGTTCCGTTGAAGTTGTGTCCGGGGAAGGCGTCAACCGTGAAGCTCACGCGGTTGCTTTGATTGATCACGCCGATGTCGGCCTGATCGATGTTTGCGATCACCTGCATCTGGGTCAGGTCGTTGGCGATAGTGAAGAGGGTCGGCGCTTGAAGACTGGCCGCGACCGTCTGTCCCTTGTCGACGCTGCGGGCGACGACCACGCCGTCGATCGGCGAGGAGATTGTCGTATAGCTCAGATTGACCTGGGCCATTTTGAGCGTCACTTCGATCTGTTGAATCTGCGCGCGGGCTTGTTTGACCTGGGCCTTGGCTTGC
>DATEMG010000026.1:0-11740 GCA_035275805.1 Blastocatellia bacterium | reverse complement strand
GTCGAATCGGGCGTCATCTCGGAACCGGCAAGCCCCCACAACACTGAATCTGCGGCGATGCTCGCGCAGGAACAGGCGATCCTGATGCGCGCGCTCGCCACGCTTCCCGAAAAAGAACGCGCCGCAATAGTCCTGCGCGACCTCGAAGAGCTGGAGACCGAAGAGGTGGCGAGAATTTTAGGCTCAAGCGCCACCACCGTCAGGTCGCAGATCAGCGCGGCGCGAGTGAAAATCAAGGCTTTCAGAGAGAAGTTTCTGAAACTCGGGAAGAAGTAGTTTTGAATAGGAAGGCCCTGAGTATGCGATGCACACACGTAGAAAAACTGATTCCGCTTTTCGCAGGCGATGATCTGCCTGCGCGGGAAGCGGACGCTTTAAGACGACACCTGGAATCCTGCGAGAACTGCCGCCGGCTCGCCGCCGAATTCGAGGAGAGCCGCGATTGGCTGCGCGGATTCCCCGCGCCACAAATCGATGAGGCGATGTTGGACGGCGTGCGCGATTCGGTGTTGAGAGATATAGGGCGGATTGAAAACCGAGCGCGCTGGCTTCAATGGATTGTTCCGGGCTGGAACCTGAGATTCGCTTTCGCCACGTCGTTAGCGTTGCTTTTGACCGGCGCCTTGCTCGGCCTGGTAATGAATCGCCGACAGCCGCCACAAGATCCTCAACCCGATCGGGCCGAGTCGTGGAAAGGCGGCAGTGATCAAGTCAAGTTACCTCCTGGCAAGACGCCAGACGGCCAGGCAAAGAACGATAAGCAGGCCGCATCCCCTAAAACTGATCGGCGCAAATTCAAGCGCGAACCGACCAAACGCGGACCAGGCGAATCGCCACAATCTGAAGCGGGAAGAATTGAGCCTGATCTGATTACTCTGAACATGGCGGCTGAGCCTGAAGTCGATCAATCAACAGTCCCCAATCCGGCGAACACTGATCCGGCCCCGAACCGAAATATGCTGCGAATCGAGATTCAAACCGCCGATCCGAATATACGCATTATCTGGTTCGCGCCGAAGTCGGACACGGGGCCAAATACAAAATAGGAGGCAATAATGTTAATCAAGATGTTCAAAGCGATAACCGCGCTGGCGCTGGCGCTGGCATTCACGATCGATGTACTGGGCCAACAACCAAACTCAAGTAAGAGCAATGAGCCTCAATATGTAGAAAACAAAGGTTTCAAAGGCCAAATATTCGAGATCAAGCACCGCAGACCGCAGGAAATAGTAAATGCCATCTCTCCACTTGGCAGCGGCTTTAAAGGCGCGACAGTGTCTTACAATGGTGAGACGCAAACGATTTCCGTGCGGGACTTTCCAGAGAACATAGCGGCAATCGAAGAGGCCATCAAGCGCCTAGATACGCCCCAATTAGCGCGCGTAGAATCCAGTGTGGAATTGAGCATACACGTTCTGCTCACCCGCACGGATGCCCCATCCAATCTGGTTCCGTCTCCACCTCCACCATATCTGAACGACGTGATAAAGCAGATGCAGAATACCTTCGCATTCAAGGACTACCAACTCGTAGCCACGATCGTACAGCGAGCTAAAACGCATAGCAGGTTTCAGGGAGGATACGCTGTCTCCGGCAAAGGCGACGCGCTGTGGCTTGAGAACTATAAAAGGGAGGATGGCCATTTAGATTCCATACAGGGTAAGGCGAATTACGAATACCGGTCTGCCGGCATTGAAGTCTCTTCCAACTCTTCTATCGGCGGCAAAATACAACTCGATAATTTTTTCTTCCGGTTCGGCAACGCGGAAGTGCAAACCGATCTTGAAGTGCGGGACGGCGAAAAGCTCGTGGTCGGTACAGCAAGTTGGGGAAATAAAGCGATGATCCTCGTGCTCACAGCCAAGATAATCAAATAGAGATTGCCGCCCCCTCAACTAAACCAACATACAATGGGGCGGAGAGAGCATCCGCCCCATTCACTTTTCACATCAAGGCCATTGCGATATAACAGCCACGCAGATTCAAAAATTTTTGAACTCTGAGGATGGTTTGCCGTTTGTGCAAATGATTCGGCAATGTAGCGCAAACTGTATAGCCCACGTCCACGGTTAAGTTTGCGTTACGGCTTCCCGCGGTTTCATTCGCTTCAGATCGCAATCGTCAAATATCAATAAAGAGGCCGAATGATGAAACTCGTAATGGCAATTCCTGCTTTGTTCCTGTTTTCGGTCTGCATTCTCTCCGTCGGGTTCGCACAGAATTCGAATCAACCGACGGCTCAAACTCCGAATCAACCGGAGCCGATTCCACTCTGGGCGAACGGCGCGCCGGGCGCGAAGGGCGACGCGCCCGAAGATGTTCCGAGCGTTCAACTCTATCAACCGCCCGCCGACAAAGCCTCCGGCGCGGCTATCGTCGTCTGTCCAGGCGGCGGTTACGGCAATCTCGCTCGGCACGAAGGGCACGACATCGCGGTGTGGCTCAACGGCATAGGCGTGACGGCGGTCGTTTTGAAATACCGCCTGGGGCCGAAATATCAACATCCGGCGATGATGCAGGACGCGCTGCGCGCGATTCGTTATACGCGGTCGAAAGCCTCCGAGTGGAAGATCGATCCGAATCGCGTGGGCGTCATAGGATTTTCGGCGGGGGGACATCTGGCTTCGACCGCAGCCACGCAGTTCAACGTCGGCGACCCGAACGCGAGCGACCCGGTTGAAAAGCTGAGCAGCCGCCCCGACCTCGCGATCCTCTGCTATCCGGTAGTGACGATGACCGATCCGTTCGCGCATAAAGGCTCGCGTCGAAATCTGCTGGGCGAAAATCCGTCGGGGCAGTTGATTGATCTGATGTCGAGCGAGAAACAGGTCACCGACCAAACTCCGCCGACCTTTTTATTTCACACCGCCGACGATCCGGTAGTGCCGGTCGAGAACAGCTTGATGTTCGCCCTCGCGCTTCGCAAGAAGAAGGTCCCGTATGAGCTGCACGTTTACGAACACGGGCGACACGGCGTCGGGCTGGCGTTGGACGACCCGGCGCTGAATTCGTGGCCGAGACTGCTCGAAAACTGGCTGCGCGCCAGGGGTTTCGTAAAGCAATCGCAGCGCGTCTCGGAGGCGGCGCCCGCCAAACGCCGCAATCCGGAGATTGTCCGCCTGATCGACGAGTTGCGAGCCGCGCCGCCCGAATTCGCCGCCGACTCGATGATCAAAATCTCAGGCCACCCGGAGATTGACTACACGTGGAGGGCTGAGATTCTCGAAGAGGCGTTCAGAATAGCGTTCGACGCGCAGCATCCGTATAAGCTGAAACACCTGAGCGAGTCTCAGGTGGAGAATCGAACCGGGTACAAGGGCATGGCTTTCGATCTGAAGATGGACAGACAGTCGCTGCAACTGCTCGCGATTCTCAATATGCTCCGCCTCGACGCGAAAAAAGCGCGCTTGCTGTGGGGCGAAATGCAAAAGCCGAAGCTGGAGCCGCTTAAGTGCGAAGAGGCCCTTATTTACGACGTTGCCGATTATTACCGCGCGGTGGTGGAGATGGCGCGGCGCGCGTTCACCCGTGAGGAAATGAGGATCGGCGAGGAGATACAATTCGTCGAACAGCACATCGTCACAATCGCTTCTCCGGCCGAGGTTATGGAGGCCGCCTCTGCGATTATGGACCTGCAGCCCGCGACTGCCCAGTTCTACGCGCTGGCCGAGACATACAGCCGGGCGCTCGAAAATGTCGCGAACGATAACCGCTCTTTCTGGTTCTACACCGACCGACTCCAATCCCCGGCGCTTGCGCTCGCCGGGGATTGTGAGCGGCGCGGGTTTCCGACGGACTTCCTGCTCGCCCGCTATCGCGAATATCTGGTCAGACAACTGGGCGCGCCGCGCTGCGCCGACAATCTGATGAGCGATGGAAAGCCCGTCCGGCGGCCGAAATTCGTGGCCGATCTCAACGCGGCTTTGGATCGTTACGAATATATTCCGAAGATCGCCGATGACGACGCCAAACCACGTAAGGTAGACCTCGCGGCCTTGATTTATCCTTACTGGACGACGCGGCGGGCAAAGAGCCTCCTTGATAAAATCTATGTCCTGCGCTTCGGCCGCACCTCTAGGCAAACGACCAGGGCGAAATCGAACGAGCAGCCGGAGCCGTTGCCGTATGAGACCAGGCAATCTTCGCAGTGGCAGTACCAATTGAGCGATTTTCTGCGCGAGATGGCCGAATGGAAGCCGGAACATGAAGCGTCGGCGGATGATTACTTCCACCAGAAATGCCGCCTGTTCAACGAAATGCTCGAATTAGCGCCTAACAGTTCGATGCGGCTGAGGATACTCGGCGAGTACATGGCTTTCCTGGAGCAGAATCGATTCGAGCGCAAGAGCTTCATCGAATGGTTCCTCCATGTGTCAGACCTGCTGCGCCGCGTCCATTCGATGAATGCAGAAGAGAAAACCCTGTCGCTCGAAGCGCTGCTGTATTCGAACGACCCCGTGCTTCAGCTTTGCGTAAAACTCATGCCCGTAATCGCGGCGGCGTTACATGCCTCGCGTTAAACTCCCATGCCATAATCCAACCGGCCGCAGACGATTCATTGGCGGCGCCGGAAGCCTCGTGTAAAATCACCGCCGTCTTAAGCAATCAACGCTTTAATCGAATTCCGAACGCAGGAGTCGCCCCTGTCGTAACGGGCGACTCCCTGAATGAATGAAAAGCGCAGTTCGTAGTCCCGCCTTTAGGCGGAAGGGTTTGGCGTCACTGAATGGACCTGCGCCTGACGGTTCCGCCTAAAGGCGGGACTACGAACTGATTTTCTCAGGAGAAATTATGCAAGAAGAACTGATGAGCCTTTTTCCACCAGTACCCGAAGTCACGCGGCGCAAGTTCGTCGTGACTTCGCTCAGCGCCGGTTTCGCGCTCGCCGTCCAGCCGATCCAGGCGCAGACGACGATCACCACCGACGCTGAGGGCCTGACCGTCGGCGAAGTGAAAATCCCGGTAAAAGACGGCGAAATCCCCGCCTACCGCGCAATGCCAGCCAAGGGCAAGAACTTCCCCGTCGTATTGGTCGTGCAAGAGATTTTCGGCGTGCATGAACATATCAAGGACATTTGCCGCCGGTTTGCAAAAGCGGGCTATCTGGCCGTCGCGCCTGAGATGTACGCGCGGCAGGGCGACGTTTCGAAGCTGACCGCCATCAACGACATTATACCGATCGTGGGCAAAGTTCCTGACGCGCAGGTGATGTCCGACCTCGACGCTACGGTCGCCTGGGCGAAGAATAACAACGGCAATACGTCGAAACTTGCGGTCACCGGCTTCTGCTGGGGCGGGCGCATCGTGTGGCTTTACGCGGCGCACAATCCGAACCTGAAAGCCGGCGTCGCATGGTATGGCCGCCTCGCGCCGCCGCCGCCGGAACGCGCAAACCCGCTGCAACCCAAACACCCGCTCGAGATCGCGAAGGATTTGAAGGCGCCGGTGCTCGGCCTGTACGGAGGCGCGGATCAGGGGATCCCGAACGACACGGTCGAGCAGATGCAAAAGGCTTTGAAGGAGCTTAGCAAACCTTCGGAGATCAAGCTCTACCCTGACACGCCGCACGGTTTTTACGCAGACTATCGCCCGAGCTACCGTAAAGAACAGGCTCAGGAGGGATGGAATCTGTTGCTCGCCTGGTTCAAGAAGCACGGCGCGGCATAAAGCATCAGGTGTCAGGTTTCAGGTGTCAGGTTCCAGGTAGGACTCTGACACCCGAAACCTGACACCTGGAACCTGACACCTGAAACCTGTGCGAACTTTTATCGCCATCGAGATTCCTTCCGAGGTCAAGTCCGCGCTCACGGCTTTGCAAACCGAGTTGCGGCGCGCCGGAGCCGATGTCAGTTGGACAAAGCCTGAAAACATTCACCTGACGCTGAATTTCCTCGGCGAGGTAGATGAAAGGCGGATCGCAGAGGTAGAGAATGTCTGCGTCGCTTCGGCCGCCGAATTTCAGCCGTTCACTCTGAGCCTTAATGACACTGGCGTATTTCCGAATGCGAGACAGCCGCGAGTCATATGGGTCGGATTGGCGGGCGAGGTCGGAAAGACTAACGAGATGCGGAAGCGTCTCGATGATAGGCTTGCTCTGATCGGCTTCGAGCGCGAGGAGAAGGATTTCCGCCCGCACCTGACGATAGGACGGGTGAAATCCAACAGGAAAATTCGCGAGTTGCTAGCGCTAGCCGGCGCGCGTCAAGTTCCCGCGTCGCCATTCGTGGTCACCGAGATCGTCTTGATGAAGAGCGAACTACACCCGGCGGGCGCGCGATACACCCCAATGGCCAGGGTTCCCCTGCGATGAATAGGACTAATAAGACCTATAGGATTCATAAGATTTATGAGCCCTATAGGTCCTATTAGTCCTATTTTTCCCGCAGCAGCTAAAGCGAGATTCCCTCGTCGCTGCGGCCCAATATGAGCGCGACGTTTTTGGCCAGGGCGACCGGTTCGACGGGTTTCGCTATATGGCGCTGGAATCCGGCGGCGAGCGCTGTTCTTTTGTCCTGGGCCGACGCGAAGGCCGTCAGGGCAATGGCGGGCACGTCGGCGCCGTTCTCCGGCGGCAGCGCGCGGATCTTTTTGATCAAGGCGTAGCCGTCTTCCTCAGGCATTCCGATGTCGGAGACCAGAACGTCGGGCAGCCATTGGCCGAAGACGTTCATGGCCTCGGCGGCCGATCCTGCTGTGCGAATCTCGGCGCCGTAGCGCGTAAGCATCACGCTCAGGATTTCGCGCGTGTCGTGTTCGTCATCGACGACCAGAACCCGGACGCCGCTGAGCGTCCCCGAACGCGTCTCTTCGCCTTCGGTGCGGGTGGGGGCCCACAGCTCCGCGCCTTCGCCGTCGGCGCTCTGAATCGCCAGCGGCAGCGTGACCATGAAGTCGCTCCCTTGCCCTTCTCCGCGGCTGTAGGCGTATATCGCGCCGCCATGCAACTCGACGATGTGTTTGACGATGGCCAGCCCCAGTCCGAGTCCGCCCTGGCGCCGCCTTGCCGAGCTGTCCATCTGCGAGAACCGGTCGAAGACGTGCGGCAAGTATTCCGGATCGATTCCCTGCCCCGTGTCGCTGACGATCAGCAGCGCCTTGTTCTCCAGTCTTTCGAGGCGGATCTCGATCAGGCCGCCCTGGGAGGTAAACTTGATGGCGTTCGAGAGCAAGTTCCAAACGACTTGCCTCAGACGCTCCTGATCGCCGTTGAAAGGCCCGACCCACGGTTCGAGCACGATCTGCATTCTCAGATTCTTCGCTTCGACCGACGGACGGACGGCGTCGACGGCGGCCTCGACTATTGACATCAGCTCGACCGCGCGGGTATCGAGGGTCAGTTTTCCAGTGGCGATGCGCGACGCGTCGAGCAGGTCGCCGACCAGGTGCGCCTGTGATTTCGCGTTGCGCTCGATGGTCAGCAGCGCCCGCTCGGCCGAGGCGCGGTCGAGCGCGCCCGAACGCAGCATCTGCGCCCAGCCCAGAATCGCCGTCAGCGGCGCGCGCAATTCGTGCGAGATCATCGCCAGGAAATCGTCTTTCAATCGGCTCGCGTCCTCGGCCAGACGGCGGGCCGCCTGCTCGCGCTCCAGGAACGCGGCGCGCTGCTCCTCGATCCACCTGCGCTGGACGCTTTGCACCACCTTGTCGGCGGCCCCTTCCAACGAATTCAACATGTCGGGTTCGACCCTGTGCTTGGCGAACATTGCGATCACGCCGATCAGCCGATCGCCGATCAGCAGCGGAAAGCCGGCGAAAGAGACCAGCCCTTCGCGCCTGGCCCAGTCACGATCGCCCACGCGCGGGTCATTAGCTATGTCGTTGGTCAGGTGCGGTCTCTTCTCATCGGCGATCGAACCCATCCTGAATTCGCTCAGCGGCACGCGCGCGTGCGCCCCGTGAATGCGGGTGTAGATGCCAGCGCTGGCCTGAAGTTCGAGCGTCTGCTCTTTGTCATTGAGCAGCCAGATTCGCGCTAATGCCGCGTCGAGATGGGCGACGATGGCCTCGGCGCATTTCTGAAGGCTCTGCCTCAGCGTGATGTCACTGGCGGTCAATATGTCGCTGATGTCGGCTCGCAACGCGGCCTGTCGGGTGAGCCGCTGCTTGACCCTCTCGTCGCGTCTGCGCTCGCTCGTATCGCGCGCGATCCCCTGTATGGCGGCAGGACGCCCGTTTTCATAAATCAACCGCGCGTTGATCTCGACGGGCAGACGGCGGCCGTCTTTGCAAATAATCTCGATCTCGTACGGGGGGGTGTCGGCCTTATTGGCCACCCTGTCGGCGATTGTCTGGCGGACCAGCGCCAGATGCTCCGGAGCGACGATCTGACTCATATCCATCTTCAGGACGTCATCGCGTTTGTGTCCCGTGAGCCGTTCGGCCGTCATATTGAGCGATGTGAACCTGCCTTCGAGATCGCAGGTGTAGATTATGTCGTTGGCGTTATCAAACAGCTCCTGATAGCGCGATTCGGAGGCGCCGCGCGTGGCCTCGGCGCGCTTGCGTTCGGAGACGTCGCGGACGATACCGGTGAAGACGCGTTTGCCGTCCGCCGTGTACTCGCCGTAAGCGACTTCGACCGAGATATCCTTTCCTCCCTTGCGCAGCCCCTTCAATTCGACGACCGACCTGCTTACGCGTTTCTGGCCCTTCTCAGCGCCACGCCGCGCGACCTCGCGCAAACGGCCCATAAAGTCCGGCATCAGCCGCGCCAGTTCGGCCCCGATCACCTCGGCCGGTTTGTAACCGAAGACCTTCTCCACCGCCGAATTGACGAAGATAAGGCGGCCGTCCTCGTTGACGGCGACGATGACGTCCGAGGAGGTCTCAGCGACCCTGCGGTAACGCTCTTCGGTTTCGTGCAATACGCCCCCGATACGCCCCCTTTCGCCGATCTCGCGAATGACGCTCATCACCAGGACTCCGTCTTTGGTCTCTATCCGCCGTCTGGTGATTTCCGCTTGAAACTCTCGCCCGGCGCGGTCGACAAGAACGGATTCGAACTGTTCGCTCGGGCCGAGGCCTTCGGCGAAATGATCGGCGCCGAGTTCCGCCGGCGGGTCGCGCCGCGCTACGGCGACGGACTCCGCACGACCCGCCGTCAGAGTCTCCACGCTCTGGCCCAGAAGCTCGTCGCGCCTGTAGCCGAACAGCTTTTCGGTCTGCGAATTGACCAGCGCGATCCGGCCCTCCGGATTGGCCACGACGATCGCGTCAGGCGAAAACTCCACCAACTCTTGAAACCTCGTCCGCGTCGTGACCAGGTTGTTGACCAGGCCCCGGTGTTCGCGCATGTCGCGCGCTACGGCCAGCACGCCCGTGATCTTGTTCTGTTTGTCGTGCATCAACCCGAGCGAAAAGCTGACGGGAATCGCCTCGCCATCCATCGTCCGGACCTCGATTTCGAGGTTGGCCAAACGGCCCGTCGGGGCGATTTCCATTAACTTCCACGGCGTGGCCGGTATCGCGTCCGAACCGCAGACGACGGCCAGGGGGCGGCCGAGGATCGAGCTTTCCAGACACCCGAGCAGCGCAGCGGCGGCCGGATTGGCGCGAGTCACTCGCCCCGAACGATCGGTCAGAAACACCGCCTCGGTCATCGATGAAACGACCTGCTGAAAGAGGTCTCGCGTCTCGGCTATCTCGGCCGCGCGGCGCTCGAGCTCGAATTGCGTGCTGGTCAACTCGGCGTAGGCGCTCTGCAGGTTGGCGAACATGTCAGGCCATGCGGCTTCGCGCAACCGCCTGACGCCGTCTTCGCGGTCGTTCGTCTCGGTGTTCTTGGATATCCAACTCGGCAAACGCATGTCTATTACCTCCGGAATACAAGGACCATAGCATTATTCATGATTCATGTTCATTTCATTCGTTAAGGATCGAAGCTGCGCATTACGCGCAAAATATCCACGCCGGTGAAATCTTCCTGGCGCGCGCATTCTTCAAGCAGCGGGGTGTTCATCATCGCCGATTCATAAACTCCCGGAAGATTGCCGGCGTCACGCGGCGACCCCATCCATTCGGACGGAGCGCCGATCTGATAATTAGCGATCTTGGATTTATCTATCACCAGGTGATGCGTGATCATCCCGCGCCCGCACTCCCAAAATCCGGCGCTGATCTTTTTCTCGGGGGTGAGAAATCGGGCCGACATCCTCAACTCGCCCCGGCGGATGTAATCGAACGCCTTCAACAGGTCAGCGTATGCAACCATCGCCGCGTAGGCCACCTGATAGGCCCTGGCGCGGTTGCGCTCCAGAGCGTTCGGCTTTTCCGGGACCAGCCACCTCAGGGTCGTGGCGGGCCGCTGCCCCTTAGGCAAGTATATTTCCAGGCTACGGCGCGCCGGCCTGATGAATTCGCAATTACGCGCGCCGCTGAGGGCATTTATCCACAACCGGGCGAGAGGTCCGGTCTCCATCGCCTCGCGGTCCCAGCGCGGCGCCGCATTCCAGGAATACCGCTCCTTCCAATTGCGCGGAGCCGGCTCCGGCAAGGTCTCTTTGTTCCAGGGGTGCCAGGGCGAGACAGGGCCGTCCAGCGGATCGGCCTTAACCTGACCGCCCTCCCACTGCCTATAATAGGCGTGATCGACGAATTCCTCGACGCCGATGTTGATATCCGAAAGTCGGCCGGTTCGCGTCTCTCCGTCGATGATCACGCCCGGCGCCGACATTCGGCGCGATCCCCATGCGTTGATGTTGAGATAATTGGCGTCGTAACTCTCTGGATCGTCCCACAACCCTGCGCTGATCAGGTTGACCGGCGTCGCGCCGACGCGGGCGTAACGAGGCTCGGCCTCGTAAAAGAAATCGATCAGGTCGTCCCAAACGCAGGTGAGTTTCTTCGAGTAATCGAGCAGCGCGTTGATCCGGCCCAGAATCTGATTGAATGACTCCCGGTTGGCTTCGACGGCGACGCCTCCCGGGACGACCGTCGTCGGGTGCGGGTGTTTTCCGAAAATCAGCGTCGCGATCTCGCGCCCCAGACGGGCCATCTGCAGCGCTTCGAGATAGAGGTGGCCGCTCATCGGGTTCATCCCGCGCATCAAGTCAGCGACAGACTCCAGCCCGTGCTCTTCCACGCCGGCGGGCGTCGTCTTCTGCGCTCTAGCCCACAAGGAGAGACTGGTGCGGCTGACGGCGCCTTCCGAGTAATCGGGTCCGGCGAGAACAAACAGGTGATTGACAAGTTCGTCAATCACCTCGCCGCTGCTCGCCAGGTTCCGCGCGATGACGGCCAGCGGCGGCGGCGGCGCTCCAGCGGCCATCTCCACCGCCATTGCGGAAGCTATCGCATGCGCGCCGCTTGAAGAGCCGCAGATGCGGCTTGAGATGTGAACGGCGTCGGACGGCCGCCTGTCTCTCAGGATCGTTTCGCAGGCGCCCGACTGCCTGGTGAATTCCCCGCACTCGACGTGCGCGTCGAGCGTCCGTCGGTTGGCGAAATCTATCTCGGCGCTCAGCATGAAACGCCCGGAGATCCGCGTCACCGGCTCGATCTCGAAAGTTCCGACTCCGAGATCGCCCGATAGCTTCTCCAACATGCGCTCGCGGTTAAGCGCCCGTCGACTACGCCCATCCGGGGCGTTGTCGAAAGACGCTTTCGCCTCCCCGTCGCGCAGAGAGGCGCGACCATCCATATCAGAATCAATAGGAAGATTTTTGAAAACCATTAAGACCTTGGCGCCCCCTGACGCTTGGCCAAAACGCTTTCGCCAGACCGCTATAATGGCGAAAGTGGC
>DATEMG010000025.1:0-8943 GCA_035275805.1 Blastocatellia bacterium | reverse complement strand
GGTTTCTATATCATCGGCGGAACACTGCGGCGCGACGCGGCTTGCTACGTCGCGCGAGAAGCCGACTCACGACTCTACGAGAGTTTGACGCGAGGAGAGTTCTGTTACGCCCTGACCGCGCGCCAAATGGGCAAATCGTCTCTGATGGTGCGAGCCGCCGCGCGATTGCGGGAAGAGGGCGCGGGCGTGGCCGTGCTCGACCTGACGGCGACTGGGCAAAACATCACCGCCGAGCAGTGGTATTACGGCCTGCTCGGACAGATCGGGCGACAACTGGATCTCGAAGGCGAATTCAGGGAGTACTGGTTGGGCCACATGATGTTCGGCCCGCTGCAGCGTTGGCTGGGGGCGATCCGCGAAATCTTATTGCCGCGTTACATTTGCAACGGCGCGCGCATGGTGATCTTCATTGACGAGATCGACGCCGTACGCAGCCTGCCATTCTCGACCGACGAATTTTTCGCCGGGATCCGCGAGCTTTACAACGCGAGGGCCGAAGACGCGGGGCTCGAGCGATTGACCTTCTGCCTGCTCGGGGTGGCGACGCCTTCCGACCTGATCCGCGACACCCGAACGACGCCCTTCAACATCGGGCAACGGATAGACCTGCGCGACTTCAATCCCTCCGAGGCCTCGCTGCTCGCGCGCGGGCTGCGGCGCGACGAAAAGACTAATGCGGCGCTGCTCGATCGCGTCCTCCACTGGACCGGCGGACACCCTTACCTGACGCAACGGCTCTGCCAGTCGGTCGCCGAAGACGCGAGCGTCGAGGACGCTCGCGGCGTCGACCGCCGATGCGCCGAAATGTTCCTCTCGCCGCAGGCGCGCGTGCGCGATGACAATCTACTGTTCGTGCGTGAGCGGCTGCTGCGGAGCGAGGTCGACCTGGCCGGGCTGCTGAGCCTTTACGCCGAAGCGCGGCGGCGCAAGCGCATGCGCTACGAGGAGACCGACCCGTTCATGAGCGTCTTGCGGCTTTCCGGCGTCGCGCGGGTTCAGCACGGGTCACTCCAGGTGCGCAATCGAATCTACGAGCGCGTCTTCGATCAGGACTGGATCAAAGAACACATGCCGGAGGCTGAGATGCGGCGTCAGCGCGCGGCCTATCGGCGAGGCGTGCGGCGAGCCTTCGCTCTGGCCGCGGTGGTCGTCGCCGTAATCGCAGCGCTGGCCTTCACCGCCGTCCGGCAGCGCGACCGCGCCGAGGCCGAAGCGCGCCGCGCCGACGAAAACGTCCAACGAGCCAACCTGAGCGCCGAACAGGCGCGGAGCGCCCTGGCCGAAGCCGAAGCTCAGCGGTTGATGGCCGAGCAGGGGCGGGCCGAAGCCGACGTGCAGCGGCGACAGGCGGAGGCGCAACGGCGGATCGCCGACGAACGTGGCAGGCTAGCCTCCGCTCAGCAGCGGCGCGCCGAACTGCAGGAGGCCGCCAACCACAAACTGTTATACGCAGCGCAGATGAACCTGGCCGGACAGGATTGGCGGACGGCCAACATTTCACGGATGCGCGAATTGATCGATAGCAATGCGCCCAGACCGGGACAGGAAGATTTGCGCGGCTTCGAGTGGTATTACTTCTGGCGGCTTCTCCACGGCTATCGTCTCTCGCTGCCGCATACGGACGCCGTCTTCACGGTCGCATTCTCGCCCGACGGCAAAAAAGTGGCTACCGGCGGCCCTTCTCTCGAAGTGAAAGTCTGGGACGGAAGCTCCGGGCGGGAACTCAAGACTCTCAAAGGTTACTCGAAGCCGATCAGATCGGTGGCCTTCTCGCCGGACGGCGTCCTGTTGGCGACCGGCAGTTACGACGGCGGCGTCAGGCTTTGGCACACGGGCGATTGGCGCGAGTTGGCCGCTATCAAGGGGCACAATAAGCCGACCACTTCTGTCGCGTTCTCGCCTGACGGGAAGACGCTGGCGTCGGGGGGGTGGGACGGTTACGTCAAACTCTGGGACGTGGCCTCGGGGCGAGAAATCAAATCGATCCGGGCGCACACCGCATGGGTATGGTCAGTAGCGTTCTCGCCCGACGGCCAGAAGATCGCCTCGGCCAGCGAGGATCGTACGATCAAATTGTGGTCGGTCAAGCTGGGCTGGGAGATGGCCACATTCAGGGGGCATGCGGCGAGCGTCTACTCCATCGCGTTTTCTCCCGACGGATCGAGACTCGCAAGCGGCGGCAATGACCACACTGCGATGATCTGGGACGTCGCGACGGCGAAACCGCTAGCCACCCTCAACGGCCACGCCCTCGATATCTATTCCGTAGCCTTCTCTCCAGACGGGAAAAGGTTGGCGACCGGGGGGTTGGATCGTCAGGTTAAGTTGTGGGATACGGCGACGCGGGAAGAGATCGCGACTATCAAAGGGCACGAAGAAGGGATCTGGGCCGTGGCCTTCTCGCCCGACGGCAAAACCCTGATTACGGGCGGCGAGGACGATACGGTGAAATTGTGGGACGTGAATAGAGGGCTGGAACCGGGCGCGATCGGACAACATCAGGCCGAGGTAAGCTCTATCGCTTTTTCCCCCGACGGTAAACGATTGGCCACCGCGAGCGATCGATTGGTGAAAATTTGGGACGTCGGCTCCGGGGAGCCGCTAACCAGTTCCAGAGAGCCCGCAACCGTCCGTTACCTCGCTTTCTCTCCCGACGGCAAAACGCTCGCGGCCGCAAGCATGGGGCCTGACATCATTACACTGTGGGACGTCGCAACTAACCGGAAGCTCATGCTGAGAGGTCATACGGACGGAATCCTCTCCCTGGCATGGGCGCCGGACGGTAAAACGCTCGCTTCGGGGAGCAGAGATTTTAAAGTCAAGCTGTGGGACGTCGCCACGGGACGCGATATCGCCACTCTACGCGGACACACTATGGGCGTCAAAGCAATAGCTTTTTTTGACAACGGAACGAAACTGGTCACGGGCAGCGACGACAACACGGTCAGACTGTGGGACGTAGGCGCCAGTCGAGAGATCACCTCGGTGAACGCCCACCCGGGGGGTGTTTATTCGATAGCCCTCTCACCCGACAACAAGACGCTGGCCACCGGAAGCGTGGATCGCACGGTCAAGTTGTGGGACATTCGGACTCTCCGTGAGATCGGCGCGCTTGAGGGCCATTCCGGCGTCGTTAGGTCGGTCGCATTCTCACCCGACGGCAGCAGGCTGGTAAGCGGCAGCGATGATCATACGGTCAAAATTTGGGACGTTGACGGCCGCAGAGAACTCACTACCTTATACGGCCACACAGACGCCGTTCTTAGCGTGGCGTTCTCTCCCGATGGAAAGGCGCTGGCGACGGGCGGCAAAGATCACGCCGTCAAACTATGGCGCGCCGCCGCCGAACAGGAAGTCATGGCCCACAATCACTAATCTTGCTTACAGTGGTTTTCAGGTGGATGAAGAATAAGCCACAGAGGGCGCCGCATCAACTTCCCGAAGCAGGGTGAATCTGAGGACGGGGGCCGCGAGGCCCCCTCCTATCCGATCCTTCTCGTCTTTCATTCGGAGACAAATATAGCAGCGTCACTTGGACACGGGTGGCCGAACGATGTCCCGCGCCTGCGCCGTCGATTTTTGACCATGACTGTCGGTAACGGTTAGTGTGAGCGTGTGAGTTCCCGATGAAAGGCTCTTCAAGTTCAGCCGGTTCCCCTTATCGATCAGTCCGTCCCGGTCCGATGTCCAGACTAGTTTGGACTCCCTGAGCAAGCCGTCTTCGGGGTCATAAGCGATGCCTATCAACTGAGTCTTCGCTTCCGATCCTCGCTTCTGGAGAGCCTCCGTATTGATGATGGCGACCATTGGGCTTTTCCGCGGGATGGTGAATGCTTTATCAGTAACATCTTCGGCGGTATTCACGCCATCAGTCACGCGCACTTTCACCCGCCCTTTTGAAGAACCGGGCCACAACGAGGTATCGACTTTGATCGCGGTTGTAGTGACGCCGGTCGCTACCGGCCACCACATCGAATCCGAGCCGTCATTGTAGAAGACTGTATAGGTGAGCGGATCGCCGTCGGGATCGCTCGCCTCCCAGATGATAGCCGCTTCTTTTCCAAACGATTCGCCGCCGCTGGGCGACAGCACCCGCACTGACGGCGTGTTCGGGCTGACCGTGCGCTCGGCCAAAACCGTTTCCCTGCGTTTGAGCGCGATGCGGCCGGCGCTCGCAGGCCAGGGGGCGAATACGGTGAAGCCCATCGTCCCGGATTCATCGTGAGAGGCCGCCTGCGCGTCGAAACGATGCTCAAGGAGAACACGGCCTCTGGCGTCAAGCAACTCCAGGCTGAACTCTCCGACGGCGCCGGAACCAGAGCTGAAGCCAGTAACCTCGCGGTGGAACGGCTGCAGATCGACCGAGCCGTCAGCGCTGATCTGCCCGATGACGACCAGTTTTTCCGCCGGCTGGGCGCTTTGAGTGAGCGCCAGACTTGTATTGATCCAAAATTTATTGAACAGGCCGGTGTAGGTGTAAGGCGAGACCCACATGCCTGTATTCATTGGCGGGTCAACATGACCATAAGACATGAAGTCGTGCGCGTGCGGCCCCAATGGATCCAGGGCCCCCGGCGCGATGAGATAAGGGACGCCCTCGGGTTTCCACCAGTACGTGTTGATGGCCAGTCCCGGCAGGCCGATCCCGCCGTGGAAATAGGGAAAACTCTCGTCGAAGCCTCCGCCGTTCTCCTCGCCGTGCCAATTGCCGGCATGTTCCCGCCCGAAATTATGCCCCAGCTCGTGCGCCCAGGTGCTGCCGTAGCCTTCGAAACTGGCCGGAGGGAGTTCGCCGTTCTCTGTCGCCCATGTATCGACGAAAGCGACCTGCCCGTTGAGCGCCCCCTTACCGCCACAGCCGCAGGGAACCATGCCCAGCAATCGCACGTCTCCTGGCAATCCTCCCTGGCTTTGCAGGCTGGCGAGCACGCTCCTCAGATCATCCAGGAAAGCCGATTTACCTCCGGCGGTTTGCATGTTGCGCGTCGTCGTCCGCGTCGGCAGGATGCGCAGCAAGTTAATCCCGCTCCCGTCCGAAGGAAAGTTTCCGGGCAGTGGAAACACGTTATTGGTCCATTGCAGCGCCACTCCCGGAGTAAACAATAGTTCCGGTGAGAGGGGGAAAGGCGGACTGGAACTGGGCTCATAAATGTACGGCGCCAGGATCAGATTGAGCGGGCGCGTCGGCCTGAACGTCATAAAACGCGGCATGGAGTTGGACGGAAAGAGATTATCGCAGTTTGAGCAAGGAAGGTTGGACGGACTGGACGGACTGTCTTTGATATATGGACGGAAAGACAGGTGCAATTCTCCTTCAATAAGCCATTCCGCCGGCAGTTCGAAATTTATGGTAGCGTCGAGACGCATCCGTTTGGTCGCCAGATCGTCCGAGGTATTAACCGTGATCATATTCTGCGAGAACAGTTCCCCCGGCGGCAAATAATCGCCCAGCCCCGTTCCGTCGCGACGTTGAGCCACGAGCTTTCCGTAGACGTCCCGGATTGTCGCGGTTTGTCCCAACGGGGAATATATGCTCAAAAATACCCGAGCCACGGCCGCTTTGTTCGCCACCAACGGCACGAAGTTATGTTCGCCCTGAGTCGCCTGCGTGACTTCTATTGCCCCTAACGCGAAACTCGTGCCTTCTGGAATCGGCGTATAGGTGATGTTCGCGCTACGCTGAACCGAGCCGCGACAATCCTGGAATTTTACGGTGATCGTGTTGAGGCCAGGAAACAACATTCCATTTATCCACGTCGGCCCGAAATTTCCGCTCGCCAGCGACAGTTGTTGTGACCTGGTAGCGCCGCCGGGCCCAGTGACCGTCAGCATCATGGCGACGGCAAGCGGGTCTTGTGAGTTGACCTGGGCTTGCAGAATAAATCCGTTGAATTGTACGGTCGGATTGTTACTCGGTTGAATGAGATTCAAGGTTGGGTTTTGCGTACTCGCGCAGGGCGGCGGCGGCCCGGCGGCGTCGAACTCCACGTCGTCCAGGGCCAACCAGCTGGCGCCGAGGTCGGTTGGAGAATAGCTTATCACAGCCCGCCTGATGTCGGCGTTCGGCAGAGTGACTTCCAACGGCGTGTTGATCGGTCGCGGATTGGGGCTGGAATTGAGTGTGGCGGTCGCTTGCCCGATTTGCGTCCCGTTCGCGTCCAGAGCGCGTAAGATGACTGTCTGGCTCGTATTGAGCGGGATGGAGACGCCGACCCAGACTTTGACGCGGCGCTGCCCCGTGGTGAAGCTCATCTCGATCGGCGCATTGCAGAACTCCTGGGAGTAGCATTGCTCGATAGCCTTCACTCCAGAGCGAGCGAAGCCTGGCATGTGCTGATAATTGATCGCCGTCGGCTGATTGAAAGTGACGCCCAGATTCGAGTACTGGTTGGTCACAAGGCCGGTAGCTATGCTCTCGAAATCGATCACCACCGGCTGCTGTGTCGGCGTCGGCGTCGGCGTTGGCGTCGGCGCGAGGGCGTCGAATTCGACGTCGTCCACGGCCAGTGAGTCGGTTGGGAAATTGGAGTTGGAAAAGCTCACCAACGCCCGCCTGATGTTGGCGTTCGGCAGAGTGACTTCCAGCGGCGTGTTGATCGGTTGCGGTTCAGAACTGGGATTGATCGTGGCGGTCGCCTGCCCGATCTGCGCTCCTCTTGCGTCCAGAGCGCGTAAGATGACTGTCTGGCTTGTATTGAGCGGGCTGGAGTAACCGACCCATACTTTGACCCGACGGCGCCCGGCGCTGAACTTTATCTCTATCGGCGTGTTGCAATGCTCCAGCGGGCGGCATTGCTCGATACCTTTTACTCCCGAATGCGCGAAGCCTGGCAGGCGCTGATAATTAAACGCCGATGGCTGGTTGAATGTGACGCCCAGATGCGAGTATTGGTTAGCCACAGGGCCGGGCGACAGATCCTCGAAATCGATCACGACTGACTCTTGGGCAAACGCCACGCTTGCGGGCGCGTTGAAATTCGTTGGTAAAATTAAGGCGGCCGCCGCCGCTAGTACTAACGCCAGTGTAATAATGCTCTTTTTCATTGTAACCCTAAATATTGTGAGTGTTGTTATATTGTGGTTGTTCCGACATGCGCTGAGAGACATGTTGAAAAATTGACGGCGTCAGGTTGGGAGAAACCAGGCGCCATGTGAGTGACTGCCGTAATGGACCATCGCAGGCTTCGTTCAATGAGCAGTAAGCTCATTTACTGAAGTAGCCGACTCGGTCCGATTATTACCACTGGCAAAAAAACAGTTGGAGAATAAACCTGACCCGGGGCATGGCAACGATACGTGTTTATGCTCCACGGTGAGATTTCGGCGGGCTGTCTTGGCGCCACGTGAAAGCTGCGAGGGGAAATCGGGCCGACAAGCGCAAGTTTTTAGCGCATGCGTAGCGAGGGGTTATTGGTTAGCGATTCCCCGAAGGAGGCCCGGCTATGGCGCCTGCTTTGTGGCCTTAATACAAACGAAGTTTTCTGTCTCGCCAAGCGCTCTGAGGCTTACGCCCGGTTCGCCGCTCATTCGCTTGAACGCCTGTTTATCTACGACTGCGATCATTTCAGGGCAAGAGTTGAGCGCGTCTCTTACCGTATTCAACTCGGTGAGATGAACACTATACCGACTGGAGTACCAAACAAGCTGGCTTAGGTAATTGTGATGAAGTTCGCCGTGTGTATACAGGATCACGCGCCGCGCCGGGTTCGAATTAGCGTCAATGATCGTCGCAAGAGATTGCATATCTTCCGCGCGGCGCCTCGGCTGCGGAAACAGAGCGGCCACAAGTAACGCCGCCACCGCCAGTAAGTACGCCAATTTAACGTATAGAGCCGAACGACTTGAAACGGCCCAGCGGCTCAGCGCCGCAGCCGCGAGTATCGCAAAAGCGGGAAAAATCGGCATTATGTACCGCAACACTTTCGCCTCGGCAAAGCTGAACGGGATCAGAACGCAGGCCACCCAGATGACCAGCAGCGCCGCGGAGGAGTCGCGAAAACGAACTAAAGCCTTTACCTGCCCGACCAGTCCGATCAGCGCCAACGGAAGCCACGGCCAGTAATGCCGTAAAAGTAGCTTTGGGTACTCCACAAATCCCAGTACGATCTGGCCGAATCCCCTTTCGGCGCTTGAGCGAGACGCCGCGTCGACAGGGATCCTGACCGTGAAATCCCGGCCATCAATTGTTCGGCAGAGAGTGATTTCCGGCTGTTGTGAATCATCTCTTACAACCGCCTCGCGGCCCCCAATTTTACTTGCGACAAATGAGAAATGCTCGTTGAGAAATCGCTTTCCGTATAACCCGTATTGCGAGACGTACCAGACAGCGGGTAACACGATGGAAAGCGCTACCGCGCCGATGAAAAACTTTGACAACATCAACGCGCGCTTTCCAGTAACGAACATATGCAAAAATATGATCCCCAGTGGAATCAGTCCCAACACTGATCGCGTCAGGATCGCGGCCCCGATCGCGGCCCCTGAGAGCAGGAAATAGCCCGGCTCTTTCAGGCTTTTCAGGTAGAGGTAAATCGAGAGTGTGAAGAAGAATGTGAACGGCGCGTCCGTCATGGAGTGCATCGCGTATTTGATAAAGTATTGCGTGGCGCCCATGATCGCCATAGCCAGAATCGGCGCCCAGAACCCGTCGAACAATTCTTTCGCTATCAAATAGGCCAAAACTATCGTGAGCAAACCTGAGAGCGCCGCCGGGAACTTCGCCGCGAAGTCCGTAACGCCGAGGACCTTCATCGACAGCGCTTCCAACCAGGGGAACATCGGCGGGAACTCGAAAACGTGATAGCCGTTTAGACGCAAACTCCACCAATCCCCGCTGAGTATCATCTGCTTGCCGTAGTGCGCATAGAAAGCATCGTCATATCCGCTCAGGCCGCCCTTATGCAGGCTCGAAAATAAGAGAAGGGATGAGATTACAAAGAGAAG
>DATEMG010000024.1:0-2979 GCA_035275805.1 Blastocatellia bacterium | reverse complement strand
AGGACTTCTTCGCACGCTTCTTTTTCACCCGGTCGCTACCGGGCGCCGAGCTGTTAACCGCGGCCGCCTCGATGGGGTCGCCGTTTTCGCCAACGACAGCGCCCGCCGAGGCCGGAAAGAGGACGTAAAAACGCGTCCCTTCGCCCAATCTCATCACCGCGTCGGATATGGATTCCGGCGTGTCGCGTTTGACGGTCGAGCCGCAGCGCCGGCAGACGGTCACGCCGACCCTGGCGTAAAGCAGCCTCAAATAGTCGTAAATCTCGGTCTGCGTGGCCACGGTCGAACGCGGGTTGCGCGTCGAGTTCTTCTGGTTGATGGCTATCGCAGGGCAAATGCCGAGCACCTCGTCGACGTCGGGTTTGTCCATCCGCTCCAGAAACTGCCGGGCGTAAGCCGAGAGCGACTCGACGTAACGCCGCTGGCCTTCGGCGTAGACCGTGTCGAAGGCCAGCGACGATTTGCCGGATCCGCTCACCCCCGTCACCACCGTGAGCGAGTTTACGGGAATCGTGAATGAGATGTTCTTGAGGTTGTTGACGCGCGCGCCGCGCACAATGATGTTGTCGAGATCAGACATTTACTACTCCGAAGTGGAACAGACTGATGTCCGTTCCACAGTGACCTCATGCCGAAATTTTCGATAAGCGCGAAACTACGATTCTAACGGAACACGGCTGAGGCTGACAATCGGGTAAGTTCCATGACATACTTTCCGCGTTTCCCCCGTAGGTATTATCCAATTTACCTTCATTTCATGGAAACAAACGACGTTTATATATGCCCCACAAAGATTATCAGAGCCGCGAGCGTCCATTGATTGAGCCGCGCTCGCTATCGCTCGCGGCATTGATTCTTATTTGAAGCTCACGAACGGAGGAAAACAGATGAAAAGATCGGGATTGATGATCGCCTGCGCGATGCTGACCTTGACATTCGCGGCGGTCGCGTTCGCGCAATCGGGCGACGAGAAAGACCTGCCATATGTCAAACGCGCGACGCTGGCCGTCCGCTACGCCGAGAACAAAAAGACATCGGTCAACCTGACCGGGACTTCGCTGGCCCCGCGCGTGCTCGGTAAAGTCAGCGTCGAGTATAAAAAGAACGACGCTCGCATCAAGATCAAGGTCGAGAACCTGGACAGCCCGCAAACCTTCGGCCCGTTCTACACGACATTCGTCGTCTGGGCGGTCACGCCCGAGGGCCAGGCCGAGAACCTGATGGAGTTGCCAAGCGGTTACGCCGCCGAAATTCAAACGCAGAGTTCGGCGCAGACATTCGGCGTGATCATCAGCGCCGAACCGCACAACGCGGTTAAGCTGCCTTCGCGGAAAGTGGTCGCCGAAACGGCGCTGCCGAAAAACTCCGACTATGGAGTCCAGACCGTCCAGGCAGAATACCGCGCCGACAAAGGCAATTTCTACGAGACTCAGGAAGACTCGATCTTGAAGGCCGATTACACCACGCCGCGGCTGGTGCTGGGCGCGCGGCGCTCGATCGACATCGCCCGCCGCGCCGGCGCGAAGGAATTCGCCCGCGAAGAATTCAGGCAGGCCGAAGAGAAGTTGGTGACGCTCGAACAGATATGGCCGCAAAACCTGAAAGTCGATACGAAGTTCAGCGGCCTGGCTCGTGACGTGATGCGAATGGCGCAGGTCGCGCGCGACCTGGCCGTCGAGCGCGAGATCCAGGCCCGCATCAATGACGAGCGCCAGGAGCGAATACGCAGGCTCGAAGAGGCCCGCGCGCAGGCCGAGGCAGCGAAGGCCGAAGCCGAACGAATCAAGCTCGAAGCCGAACGCGCGCGCGCCGAGGCCGAGCTGTCCAAGGCGAGAGCCGAGGTCGCCAAGGCCGAGGCCGAGAAAGCCGAACGCGCCGCCGCCGAAGAGCGCGTCCGGCGCGAAGAGGCCGCCCGCCAGGCCGAAAACGCCCAACTCGCCGCGAAAGCCCGCGAAGAGGCCGCCCGGCTCGAAACCGAACGCGCCCGCGCCGAAACCGAACGCGCCAAACAGGCCACCGAAGCGGCCAAACGCGAACGCGACGCCGCGCTGCAAAAACTCTACGTCTCCCTCTCCGAGATTCTCGACACGAAACGCGAAACTCGCGGATTCATCGTCAATCTCGGCGACGTGCTCTTCGACACCGGCAGAGCCACACTCAAACCGGCAGCGAGAGAGAAGCTGAGTAAATTGGCCGGCATCCTGCTCGCCTATCCAGGCCAGTTGACGCTCGAAATCGAGGGCCATACCGACTCGGTCGGCTCTGACGAGCTGAACAACAAACTCTCACAGAATCGCGCCCAATCGGTTGGCGATTATCTGACCACGGCGGGCGTCAAATCCGAACGCATCAAAGCCGTCAGCGGCTTCGGCAAAAGCAAACCGGTAGCCTCCAATAACACGGCCGCCGGCCGCCAGATGAACCGTCGCGTCGAGATCGTGATCGACGACTCGGAGGCGCAGGCCAAGCAGCAGTAGACCCAAAGTGGACGACCAGGCGACTAGGCGACGGGGCGACGGGGCGAGAAATAATCTTCTCCCATTCTCTTCTTCGCCCTGTCGCCCCGTCGCCCCGTCGCCCCGTCGCCCATTCCCCACTCCCCAATAGTCATGACCAACCGCGCCATATTTCTCGATCGCGACGGGACGTTGAATGAAGAAGACGGATACATCGCCTCGCCTGAACGATTTCGACTTTACAGTTTCGCGGCCGAGGCCGTGCGATTGATCAATCAATCCGGTTGGAAGGCAATAGTGCTGACCAATCAGTCGGGCGTCGCGCGCGGTTATTTCACCGAAGCCACGCTGATCGAGATTCACAAGCGGATGGAAGAGGCGCTGCGGTTGCAAGGGGCGTGGATTGACGCGATCTATTATTGCGCGCATCACCCCGAGTACGGGTCGCCGCCCTATCGCGTAGATTGCGATTGCCGCAAGCCCAGGCCCGGACTTGCGATTGCCGCAAGCCCAGGCCCGGACT
>DATEMG010000023.1:0-8327 GCA_035275805.1 Blastocatellia bacterium | reverse complement strand
GCACGCTGGAAGCGATGCGTACCCAGGCTTCGTCAAATTTATACTTGAGATTCAAATTATTCTTTCTTGTGTCCGTACGTGTTCCGCTCGAAAACCGATGCCGACCACCCGCGCGGCCACGCGGCGCAACACGGGCGTCAGTAACCAGAGAAGCGCGCGCGCAGGCCAGGGAATAGAGAGCGCCCTCTCGGGATCGGACCTCGACCCGAACATCCGACGATGAATAAAGACCTGGATGTTTTGAGTCATGCGCGCCGGCCATTCCCGCCTCTGCTGCACTCGGCGCAGATCAACGGTCTTGCAATTCTCCTGCCGGAGTTTCTCCGCAAGCAGATTGGCCGCCGCCACCGCGTCCTGTATCGCCAGGTTGATGCCGACTCCTCCGGCGGGCGACATCGCATGAGCGGCGTCGCCAATGAAGAGCAGCCCCGGACGATACCATTGTCGAAGCCGGTTCACCTGCACGGTGAGAAGTTTGACCTTGCCCCAGTCATCGATTCCGCCAATCGAGTCACGCAGAAAAGGCGCGACGCCGACGATCTCCTCTCGGAACGCCTCCAGTCCCCGCCGCTTGATTTCTTCAAACGCGCCTTTACGAATAATGGAGCCGCACTGGTAATAATCCCCGCGATCAATTGTGACCAGTATCTTCCCGTTCCTGATCCGTCCCAGCGCCGGTTCGGCGTCAACGGCGGTCTTCGTGACTCGAAACCAGAGCACGTCAATCGGCACGCCGAAATCTTCGGCTTCCATCCCGGCTCGTTCGCGCACGATTGAGCTGCGCCCGTCAGCCGCGACGACCAGGTCGGCAAATGCGTCCAACCCGCCCTGCTCCGTCTTCGCCCTCACGCCGACGACGCGCCCGCCCTCTTCAATCAGGCCGGTGGCCTCAGTGTTCATCAGCAAACGAAATGACGGATAACGCTTCGCCCGCGTCGTGAGAAAATTCAGGAAGTCCCATTGCGGCATCAGGGCGATGAATTTGCATCGCGTCGGCAGATGCGAAAAGTCGGGACCGGCGATCTCTTCGTCGTCGAACTTGATCTTCACCCGGCGCATTTCCTGATGCGGCAGGCGCAAAAACTCATCGAGCATTCCCAGCTCATGCATCAACTCCAACGTGGAAGGATGTATGGTGTCGCCGCGAAAATCGCGGAGAAAGTCACCGTGCTTTTCAAGGACTATCACTTCAACTCCGGCGCGGGCCAGCAGCAGTCCGAGCATCATTCCGGCGGGGCCGCCGCCGACAATACAACACGTGGTTCGGATTTGTTGTGTGTCCTGCTCGGACTGACTCATAACCTACCGTCTGTAACGCGAGCTCATCGTACAGGCTTGTCCGGGCGCCAGAACGGTTCCGCAGCCGCAATGAACTCAATCGGAACCTCTTTAATAAACCCCTCCAGCCATTCGGCGCAATACTTCATTCCCGCTTGTTCTGACACCACATGGCCCAGCACAATCAGCCCCTTCTTTTTACCCGAGGCTATCGTGTCCTGCGCATACTCGACCAACTCCCACTCGCGCGTCTCCCCTACAACCAGAACGTCAACATCTGGCTGCGCAAAATACGGTATGCCCGGCGTCTGACTCACATAACCCCAACTCGTGATCACGCGCTTGACCGACAGCTCCGGATCGCCCAACACACGCATCGTGCGAATCTTCAGCTTCGTCTCCATCTCCTTTGCGAAACGGGCGAGCGGCGTTCCCGGAAACGTAAACATCCGTGGGTTCTGCGGGTCGGCGTTCTTCTCCCAGCCTAATTCCCGGATCATGCCCGTGGCGATTCCGTCAGGGCTACGCCGGTGCCAGTGATCGTGGAAATGGAATACGATCATGCCGTTTTTGTTGAGGAAATCGAGCTTGAACTGATAGGTGGGATCCTGCAGGAGTTCCTCGGTCCGGTCCTGGTGCGAGAAGAATGTCGATTCGTGCGTGATCACCATATTCTTCCCGCTTGCGGCGGCGCGCCGAACCACATCGAGCGTCGCCATCATCGTCGTTGCGATCCCTTTTACCGGCGTCTCCGCCGCTCCGGCAATGATGTTGTCAACGGTTTGGGCGCGCCACGGAATGCCGACGTTGGCTTTGATGCGATCAATCACCTGCCCGGCGGTTAGTGTCTTCGCGGCTCGCGGGCGTATGAACTTTGCGGCCGCCATCCCCATTGAAGCGAGCAGGAAGTCGCGGCGTGATGTGGCGTTGTGGAGCATCTGCGTTTCGTTGTAATGCGCGCGCAAGCTAATGTTTTCCGCAGTTCTTGCTATCTCGACTCCGGGGGATTTGGTAGCCATCTATTATGTTCGGTGACATCATACGAAAACCCGGCAGCCATGAGCAGGTCTCTCCAATCAATTTTTGCCATTTCTATCGCTTCCCGAAGCTTATCCAGATTTCCGTTACTTAGTTTAAGAGCGGCGAAACGAAATCGTTCGAGTTCATATTCATCCGATTTCTCAAGAAACGGTAAATTGTTACCACATTCGGTAATTAGCAATGTTGCAACAATATTTCGTTCCTCCGGACGAAATAGTAAATCGACGCGTCTTTGGGTTTCAGGACTTAACTTCGGTCCCTTTCTTTGCGCCGCCGGTTCGCTCTCTCCAAATATCTTTTCAAAAAAACTCATATAGAATCCTCCTCGGCGTTTCTTTCCCGTATCCATGCGCGGACGTCGCTGGCAGTCAACCAGCCGAAGAATAAGAAACCAACGGCGGCCACTACCACAAGCGCGGCTTGCATGTCGCCTGATAAAAAGGTTTGCGCCCCCAGCGCGGGCAGCGCAACGACCGAGCCGAGCAGAAGAATAATCGCCACCCACGGAAACGGGGTCGGAGTAGGAGACATCCGGTTTTCCTGCTGGAATTTAATCCCTTGCGCCCAACCGCGCTGGTAGGCAGATTCCACGAATCCCCACGCCACGGCCGGAATCCAGGGATCGGATGGGTGTGTGCGGAATGCGCAAAGTACCGGATCGATCTGCACTCCGCGCGGTTCGTAGCCGGGATAGTGAATGGTGAGCATGCCGTCACTGCCAAACTCCGCGTGCGGCTCGCCTTGGCAGGTGAACAACTGCTTGCCCGTAGCGCGCTCGACCAAGACCGTATAGGGGTCATGAATACCACGGTCATAGAGATCTTCAATGATGACCTCGAAGCAGCCATCCGGAGAGACTACTGCAGCAGGGGATTGATCGCGCATAAGCATTCAGTCCTTCAGGCGATATCAATGAGGTTACAGATCAGCTTCAGTGACGCCAGCCAATTTCATGAGGTGGCGAAGCAGACCCGTTTTGAGCGGGTGATTGCCGTGAATGGGGACAGACAGTCGAACGTCGCTCCCGGCTTTTCCATAGATATGATGGCTACCCTGTACGCGCAACAATGACCAACCGTGACGTTCGAGTATTTTTGCGAATTCCTTGCCGGAAATCGCTTTCATACAGCAATCTCCAGCACGCGATCACCTGCTGCGACTTGGGCGGGAGATACATCCACGGACAAACACCCTTCGACGGCTTCGTAAAGGTTGCTAAGCAACTCCTCAAATGTATCGCCCTGAGTGGCGCACCCCGGAATTGCCGGGACTTCCGCCCAATAACCGCCTTCTTCCGCTTCGTGAACTATGACTTTGAGTTTCATGACTTAAGATTATACGTTTGCACAGGCCAATGAGGCGAGCGTATTACTGAGCGCGTTGGCCGACTAGCCGGCGAAGTCATTCACATTCACCATTTCCTCTTTATCAGGCGATGATCTTTTTCGCCACGATTCCGGCCACGTCTGTCAGCCGGAAATCGCGCCCGCTGTAGCGATAAGTCAGCCGTTCGTGATCGAGTCCGAGCAAGTGAAGCACGGTCGCGTGGAAGTCGTGGATGTGCATGCGGTCTTCGACGGCGTGGTAGCCGATGTCATCAGTTGCGCCGTAAACGAATCCGGCTTTGAGTCCGCCGCCGGCCATCCAGATCGAATAGCCGTAGGGGTTATGGTCGCGCCCGTCGCCGCTCTCGCTGACAGGCGTGCGCCCGAATTCTCCGGCCCAGATGACCAGCGTGTCTTTCAACATGCCGCGCGCCTTCAGGTCTTTCAACAGCCCGGCGATCGGCTTATCTACTTCGCGGGCGTTCTTGGTGTGGAGGTTGTAAAGGTCACTATGCTGATCCCATTTGTAGCTGTGCGTGCATTGGACGTAGCGCACGTCACGTTCGGCAAGGCGGCGGGCCAGGATACATTGCCAGGCGAAATCCTGCGTGATCGGATCGTCCAATCCGTAAAGCTTCTTAGTCGCTACAGACTCTTTTTCGACCTGAAACGCTTCCGGCGCCTGGGACTGCATGCGAAACGCGAGTTCAAAGGCCTGGATGCGCGCTTCGAGTTGCGCGTCCTGTTTGCGCAGAGCTTTGTGGCGGTTGTTGACGTTCCGAAGCATCTCCAACTCGTAGCGCTGCTCGTCAGGAGAGAGGTGTTTGCCGAGCAGGTATTCGATTGGCTCGTTTTTGATGTCGTCCACTTTGAGTCCGGAATTCCCGATGGCCGTTCCCTGGTAGACGCCGGGCAGGAATGCAGACGACCAGTTCTTAGCGCCGCCGTGCGAGAGCGCGGGTTTGATGGTAATGAAGCCTGGCAGGTTCTGATTCTCAGTCCCCAGGCCGTATACCGCCCACGACCCCATGCTCGGGCGAATGAAGGTCGAAGTGCCGGTGAAGGTCTGCAACAACGCCGCGCCGTGATCCACTCCCTCGCCGACCATCGAGCGAATGACGCAGAGGTCATCGACGCATTCGCGCACGTGCGGGAAGAGGTCGCTGACCGGGATGCCGCTCTTGCCGCCGGGCTTGAACTCCCACAGAGGCTTCATCAACGGGCCAATCGGGCCGTCGGCGAACGCGAGCGGGCGTTTGATGGGCAGCGGCTTGCCATGATCGCGTACCAAACGCTCTTTCGGATCGAAGGTGTCAATCGAAGACGGGCCGCCGTGCATAAACAGGAAGATCACACGTTTGGCTTTCGGTTCGAAATTCGGTGGGCGAGGAGCGAGCGGATTATCCTGCGCCGCGGCCAGGGCCTTGAATTCATCGGCCAGCAGCGCCGACAGGCTCAAATAGCCGAAGCCGCATCCGGCGGCTCGCAACCACGAGCGACGCGAGACCGGCTTTTCAGTTCTTTGATAAAGAGAAGCGATCGAGTCCATAAGTATCCCTGGTTTGTAGTCCCGCCTTTAGGCGGAAGCAACTTGGTTATCGAGCCTTTCCGCCTAAAGGCGGGACTACGAACTTAATCAACATAAACAAAATCGTTCGACGACATCAGGATGCGGCACAGACTCTGCCACGCCTTCTGGGCAGCCCCCCTCTCACCCGCGAACTTCTCTCCGAAGCCGACGACGTAGTTCAGCGCCTGATCGATTTCGCCCTTGTCCGGACGGCGGTTGAGGATGCGCGCGTACGCGGTTTCGACCAGCGCAGTGTCGCTCATCTCTTTTCCGTCGAGCAGAGATTTCGCGACGTTTTGCGCGCGTTCGTTCAGAAACTCGCTGTTGAGCCAGAAGAGCGCCTGGGTGGCGACGTTGGTTGATTGGCGCTTGCCCGAGGCCGTGGTCGCGTCTCCGAAATCGAAGAGGTTGAGCAGCGTAGGCAGATTCGCGCGTCGCAGCGGCAGGTAGACCGTGCGGCGCTTCAGCCTTTCGGGATTGACGCTCAGCCTCGCCTGGTTGTTCTCGCCGTCCGTGCCGCGGCCGGTTTGCAGCGTGCCGCCCATCGCCAGGTCCAGCGTTCCGTCAATCGCCAATAAGCCGTCGCGCGTCTCCTCGATCGAAAGGCGGCGGCGGCTGAAGCGCGTCAGCAGGCGGTTGTCCTGGTCGGCTTCTTCGGCGACGTTCGGATTGACCGACGACATTCGGTAAGCGCCCGACAACATGATCATCCGATGCATCGCCTTGATCGACCATCCGTTCTTGACGAACTGCGCGGCGAGATAATCGAGCAGTTCGGGATGCGTGGGGCGTTCTCCTGTTTTGCCGAAATTGTCGGGAGTGCGGACCAGCCCTTCGCTGAAATGCCATTGCCAGATGCGGTTGACCATCACGCGCGCGGTCAGCGGATGGCCGGGCTGCGTGAGCCATTCGGCGAGTTGCAATCGCCCGCTGCCCGCAAATGACGATTTAGTGTCGTAACGCGCGAGAATCGCCGGGAAGCCTTTCGGCGCGGCCTCGCCCGGGTTGTTGTAATCGCCCCGGACGAATACTTTCTGCTCGACCGAGTCGCCGTCCTCGATTGCGCAGGCCATTTCGGGTTCCTCGGGCGCGGACTTCTTCAGTTCTTCTTGCTCTTTGCGGAGCGCGGTGAGCTTCGACCATTGTTCAGACGAGAATCGTTTCTGGTCTTTACCGCCAGGAACAAACGGCCCGCCCTCGAAATAGACGTCGTTGAAGAATCGGTCGTCGCCCGCCTCGAATTTCGGCTTTTCGGGAATAGGTTTGTTCTCGGCCAGAGCCTTTCGATATTCGGCGCGCCATTTGCCGATCTTTTCATCCCATTCGGCGAAGCGTTTTTGAAATCGCCCCTGATAGCTTCGGGCGACCTCGGCGAGTTTATCGCGCGTGGCGTTGTTCCATTCGTTCAGATATCCACGCACGTCGTCCCTCGGTTTCAGGAACGTGACCCAGCGGTTGAGCGCCTCTTCGTTCAAATCGGTCTGTCGCGCAACGCCGGCCAACGTCGCGGTGTCTTGCCCTTCGCCCGTATAGACCTTGCGCGCGGCGACGAAATAATCAGCCAGACGGGCCGAACTCTCTTTGACTTCGCGCTCTTTCACTTCGTCCACAACCTCTTCGATCGCGATTCTAAGACGGCGTTCTTTGGCCTGATGCTCACGTCTCGCTGCTTTGTAACGTTCGAACTCGTCTTTGGGCACGAGCGGTTTTTCGAGCACGACCGAAACGTGCGATTCGGGGTTGGTGAAGCTGCGCGTCGAAGCGAACATCCCGATCATGGCGTAATAGTCCTTCGTCAGGATCGGGTCGAATTTATGGTCGTGACATCGCGCGCAGGAGACGGTCAAACCGAGGAACGCCTTGGTCGTGACGTCGACTTGTTCATCGTAGACGTCGTAAAGCATCTTCTTCTTGTCCTGCTGCGCGATGGCCTTCGGGCCGAGGGCGAGAAAGCCCGTCGCGATTATTCCGCGCCGGTTGACCTCGCCGCCGTCTTTCGCCGGAAGCAGATCGCCCGCCACCTGTTCGCGTATGAATTGATCGTAGGGCAGGTCGTTGTTAAAAGATTCGATGACGTAATCACGATACTTCCACGCGTGCGGATAGCGGTGGTCTTCGTCATTGCCGGTCGAATCGGCGTAGCGCGCCACGTCCAGCCAATGGCGGCCCCAGCGTTCGCCGTACCTGGGGCTGGCGAGCAGGCGCTCGACGACTTTTTTGAACGCCTCGGGCGAACGGTCGGCGAGGAAATCGCGCATCTCGTTTTCGGTAGGCGGCAGCCCGGTTAAATCGAGCGTGGCGCGCCTGAGCAGCGTCAACTTGTCGGCAGGCGGAGCGGGTTTGAGATTCTTCTCCTCCAGCTTTCGCAGGATGAAGCGGTCGATAGGCGATTGCGCCCATGCCTCGTCCGCTGCTTGCGGCGGCGCGATTTCCTTCATCGGCTGATACGCCCAGAACCCCTTCTCTTCTTCGGTGAACGATCTGGCGTTAGGGCTTTTCGGCGAGCTTTCCGAAGCAGCGGTTGGCGACCCGCCGGGCCACGGCGCGCCCATCTTCACCCACTCGGTCAGGGCGGCGATATCGTGATCTTTCAATTTGCCGGACGGCGGCATCTTCATCTCACCGTCATAGCCGATGACCTTGAGCAGGCGGCTCTCTTCCGGCCTCTCTTTGTTGATGACGGGGCCGCTGTCGCCGCCGCGTTGAAACGCATCGGCCGTCGTCAGGTCCAATCCGGCGACCTTTGACTTGGCGTTGTGGCAACGCTGGCAGTTCGCGACAAAGATCGGGCGTACCTTCTTCTCGAAAAATTCCTCCTGCGCGGCGGACTGAACCGGAACCGGCGACACGGCATGATCAATCCTTCCCCATACGGCCGGCGTTTGCGAGGCGGCCAGGCCTGAGAGCAACGCGAATACTAGGGCGATTTTCATCAGTGCTCTCGCGCTACTCGTGTCTGATATTGATATTCTTCTCATATCGAGTTCATTCACCGGCAAAAATTATTTTCTAGTATTACGCCGTCATTGACGTGGATGAGAGTCGCATCATCATCTCTGTTACCGATAACTTATGTCAATGGTATGGAAGTTGCAAATTGCAATGTTCAGAAG
>DATEMG010000022.1:0-2324 GCA_035275805.1 Blastocatellia bacterium | reverse complement strand
CAACCGTCGCTCCGCGACTGGATAATCATTCGCCCCTCAACCGGCGTTAAAACGCCGGCCTAAGCTCAACCGTCGCTCCGCGACGAAGAATAAATCCGTACGTTGATTTGATAACTGCTCTGACCATTGAATGAGAGTGACCTTTATGAAACGACGGCTGCAATTTACTTTCCGCTTTGTGGCGCTGACCGCAATACTCCTCGGCGCTGACTCGGCGGCCATACGGCTGCGGCTCAATCCGTACGGCGCCGTGGTTCAACCGGCTGCGCGCGCGCAAACTGCGCGGCAGCGTCGACCGAATATCGTGTTGATCTTCCCCGACAACCTCGGCTGGGGCGAAGTTGGAGTCTACGGCAGCGTGCGCGGGGCGCCGACGCCGCGCATCGACCGGCTTGCGGCTGAGGGAATGAGGCTCACCAACTTCAATGTCGAGTTTTCGTGTACAGTCTCGCGGGCGGCGCTTCTCACCGGGCGCTACGCCGTGCGTACGGGCGCGGTGCAAAATTCCGGGATTACGCAGTGGGAGGTCACGATCGCCGAAGCCTTGAAGTCGGCGGGTTATTCGACGGCGCTGTTTGGCAAGTGGCATTTGGGCGGAACGAATTGGCTGAAGAATAAACGCGCGCCTACCGATCAAGGATTCGACGAATGGTATGGCATACCTATGACCAGTAATGAAGCGCAGACGACGACCATGCCTGATTTCAACCCCGCCACGATGGAAGCGCCCTACATATGGGAAGGCAAGGCCGGCGAGCCGTCGCGCAAGGTGAAGGTGTTCGACCTCGACACCCGGCGCACGCTCGACCGCGAGGCGGCCCAGCGCGGCGTCGCTTTTATGGAGCGCAACGTAAAGGCGAACAGACCATTCTTCTTCTACTATCCGATCACTCAAATCCATTTCCCCACGCTCGCGCATCCGGACTTTGCCGGGAAGACCGGCGCGGGCGACATCGGCGACGCGATGGCGGATGTGGACTACAACACCGGCCTGGTGCTCGATGCGATCAAGCGACTAGGGATTGAACGGAATACGATTGTCATCTGGTGCACTGACAATGGCGCGGAGATGCGGCGGCCCTGGCGCGGTTCTGCGGGTCCCTGGAATGGTTTTTACAACACAGTGATGGAAGGCGGCATCCGCACGCCTTGTATCATTCGCTGGCCAGGGAGGATTCCCGCCGGGCGGGTGTCGAATGAGATCGTGCATCAGATTGATTTTTTCCCAACGCTGGCGGCGGCCATTGGCGCTGACATTGCGCCGAAAGACCGCGCGATTGACGGCGTGAATCAGCTTCCGTTTCTGGAAGGGAAGCAGCGCGAATCAAACCGCGACAGCGTCATCTTCTTTGCCGATTTCCAACTGCGCGCGGTCAAGTGGAAGGATTGGAAGCTGCACTACGTATTTATGCAGGAGCCGCGCACGCCCGCGCCGCCGTTGATGCGGCTATTCAACCTTCGCTCCGACCCAAAAGAGGAATCCGACATTAAGGACGCCAACCCGTGGGCGCAAAGCGTAATGGACAAAATCGTCACCGGTTTTATGGCGACGACCGAGCGTTACCCGCACGTCCCGCCAAACGCGCCCGATCCTTATGCGCCGCAGCGACGGGACTAGAGTTTCCTGTACACCGTCCGCGTCGTTGAGGAAGGGCCGCCCAACACGCCGCTCCGCGTCGTTTCGATGATCAACGATGTTGGCGATTCGAGCGCGAGCGTCTGTTTGACTTCGCTCGTCAGCGGCTGGTCGGTTCCGGGGAGATCAAAGCTCTGCGTCGTTGTGATGACCAGCTTGTCGCCTTCCCACGCGGTCTTCGAGGTTTGCGTCTGATTGCCGCGCCCCATCATTACCGAGTTTTTTGTCTCCGATCCGTCGAGCGCGAAGACGAACCTCAGCGGCGCCTGCATATCGCCGCGCGCGAAGAACGCGTATTCGACCGTCATCCGTTCCGCCGTTTGTGAGATGGTGATGTTAGACCCCCAGCCGCTTCCCATATTGCCAATGCGCTCTCCACTGGCGCCTCGCTGTCCGTCGCCCGCCGGCGCCGGTTCGCCCGACCAGCGACCGGAGAAGTCAGGCCTCGTTTGGGCCATCGCGCCGACGGCTATAAGGGCGACCAGCGCGCTACTCAAAAGATTTGTCAGGCGTTCCATCAAATTTGTCTCCTTCAGCTCAATGACAATGAATTATCGAAATTCCCCTTTAGTTCGAGTCATTGACATCCTAGTCCAGTAGCCTAGAGGCGCCAAGGTCGCGCGCTTTACGCCGGTTCGCCACGCCGCTAATCTGGTTCAAGACTCCTTACATTCATCCAAGACAACGC
>DATEMG010000021.1:0-23648 GCA_035275805.1 Blastocatellia bacterium | reverse complement strand
CTGGGAAAGCGGCGTCGAAGCCGCCGCACTCCAAAGCTTCGCCTTCATCCACGCTAAACTTAACTCCATTGGGCTAAAACCGGGACTACGAACCGTATACGCATTCACTAACAGATCTAATCATTCCAATTCCTGTAATCCGGTTTCAGCCAATCCGCGCCAGCCACTATTCAAATCCGAAAAACTGCATTGGAATTCAGGTTCCCGAATTCTACTTTGCCTTCAACGTCTTTCAACACCCGATTCATATCAACGATCGAAGATGTTTGCGCCACTGTTATGGCGATTCGCCACATTAAAGCGATCGCAGAAGTTGGCCCATCAGTTGCGTTTTACGAGAGCGGTTTACGGCCAACTCGTCGTGGATTCTGATGCGCACAAAGTAATTTCACTCCGGCGCGCATTATAGCGATGCGGGTGGGCGATAGTGAATCCTGTAAGTCTGTCGCCTTCCCAGTTAAAACTGTAGAAAACTTTCCACAACGATTGACCGCCTGACTACCGTTGCGCGCTCTCTTGTTTAGTTTTTCACGCCGGCCATCGCCCGGCGCCGAATCGACGGCGGCGCAACAAGTATTTAATCCAAAAAAAGGAGAGTTTTATGAAGCGAAGAAGAACTCTACACCAATTACTATGTTCGATGGCCTGTTGTCTGGCGCTCTCGTTTTCCGCTTCGGCGCAAGATCTGGTGACCAAGGGCGCGATTAACGGCCGCGTTCTAGATCAGGCAGGGGCGGCCATCGCAAACGCCAAAGTGACGGTGAGTGGCCAGACGGGCGACCGCGTCGTCAACGCCAACGCTGAAGGCGAATTCGACGCGCCCAACCTCATCCCCGGCCTTTACACGGTCAAGGCCGAGCAGGCGGGCTTCAAGACCATCTCGGTACCCAAGGTCGAAGTCTTCGTCGGCAAGACCTCGGCGCTAAAACTGACGCTCGAGGCCGGCGCTGTCAGCGAGGTTATCGAAGTCTCTGCGGGCGCAGCCACGATTGACACGGGAAGCACCGCGGTAGGGCAAAACCTGAACGACCAGCTCTTCCAGAATATCCCAGTGCAGCGCAGCGTCACCAGCCTTTTCTACCTGGCTCCCGGGGTGGCTGACAGCGGCAAGGGTGGCGTCGCCAACCCTTCGATCTCCGGCGGATCGGCGCTGGATAATCTTTACGTCGCTGACGGAGTCAACATCACCGACTCGGCCTTCGGCGGCCTCGGTGTCTTCTCGCGCAACTTCGGAACGATCGGCGTGGGCATCAATACGGCGTTCATCAAGGAGGTGCAGGTGAAGACGGGCGGCTTCGAGCCGCAGTACGGCCAATCGCAAGGCGGCATCATCAACATCATCACCCAGTCGGGCGGCAAGGAGTTCCACGGCTCGCTCTACGGTTATGCGCGGCCACAGGCCTTCGAGGCCACGCGCAGGCAGCCGGACGACTTCCCGCGCACCAACAAATTCGGCAAACTGTTGCAAGAGGAGAATTATGACGCCGGCTTCGACCTGGGTGGGCCGGTGTTGGGGCTGAAGGACAAGGTCTTTTTCTTCGGCTCGTTCAACCCGACGGTTCGGCGCGAGATCGTGCGCGGCGCGACCGGCTCCGGCCTTGAACGGTTGCTGGGAGACACGCATCGTCGCTATCGCACGCTAAATTACGCATTCAAGCTCGACACCAACGTCAGCCCTAATCACCAGTTCGCGTTCTCGATCTTCGGCGACCCGACGGTGACCAACAACGCGCCGTTCGCGACGCTGAACATCGACAACCTGACGGCGCTAAATAAGCTCGACTATGGCACGCGCAACATCTCGACGCGCTACACCGGCACGCTCAGCCCGACCTGGACGTTGACGGCGTCGTTCAGCCAGGGCCACAACAGCTTCAACGAGTCGGGCTTCTCCGACTTCAACCAGATCATTGACCGCACGCAACCTACGCGCGGCAACTTCACGGCAGTCGGCTACGGTTTCTTCGAGCCGACCGATAGCACGACCTATCGGACCACGTTCGACACCACCAAGCAGGCGAGTTTCTGGGGCCAGCACACATTCGGGTTGGGCTATCAGTTCCAGCGCGCATTCTACGCGGGCATCCGCGACCGCAGCGGGCCGAAATACACCGTGCCTGCGGCCAACGCCACGGGCGTGCCTGTGACACAACTGTCGGGCGCGGCGTCGGCGGCCATTGGCCAGTCGGTCAACGCGGTGTGGGACCTGTTCAGCCTGCCGACGGATGCGGAATTGCAGCCGAATCAGATCTGCACGCTCTGCCCATTTATGGACGTTCCCGGCGTGGGGCTGCGGCGCGTTTACCTGCGTCAGACGCGCGGCGAATACGGCAACACTACTTTTGACACCAAGTCGAACTATCATGGCGCCTACGTGCAAGACACCTGGCGCATCAACAAGTACATTACAGCGCTGGTAGGCCTGCGCCACGAGCAGGAGCGGCTGATCGGCAGCCCTGGAGGGGACGGCAATCGTATCGGCTATAGCTTCACCGGCGCATGGGCTCCGCGCCTGGGCGCGACGGTTGACCCATTTGGCAGTGGCAAGACGAAAGCCTATTACAATTTCGGCCGCTTCTTCGAGTACATCCCGCTCGACCTGGCCGAGCGCTCTCTGTCGGCCGAAACCGATTTTCGTAACGGCCGCTTCGCGCCCGATTTCACGGTAGTCAACGGCGTCCGCCGAGTGACGATCAACTCTCTCAACACAGTCACGCCAGTGCTCGACGCGACACATTTGCTTACCGGCGCAGCCGGCGGCACCGGCGATACCGTGTCGGTCTCACTCTCCGATCCGTCAAGCCCGATCCTGCCCGGAACCAAGCTCGGTTACTCGGACGAACACGTCATCGGCTTCGAGCAGCAACTGCCCGGCAATTGGACGTTGTCGGTGCGCTACCTGGACCGCCGTGTGAAGCGCGTGGTAGAGGACGCCGCTGTGGTTGCGCCGGAGAGCGCCGACTTCTTCGGCCAGACTTATTTCATAGGCAACATCACTTCGAAACTGGACGCGGCGGTCAACCCCATCAGCGTCAGGTTCACGCCCACTTTTGACGCGGACGGCAACGTCACCAACGTGCCGTCGGCGTGCGACTCGCACTTTGTCAACGCCGACCTCGGCGTATGCTACCGTCCGAACGGCGCTAACGGCGCGCCGGCCGGCGACCCCGGCGCTGACGGCGTGGCCGACGGATTCCCCGACGCGATCCGCAAGTACCGAGCGGTCGAAATAGAGCTTAACAAGCGCTTCTCTAAGGGCTGGCAATTGCTTTCCAACTGGCGCATCGCCAAAGTCGAAGGCAATTTCGAGGGACACTTCCGCAACGACAACGGCCAGACCGACCCGGCCATCAGCTCACTGTTCGACTTCACGGCCGGCGAGTTCAATCTGCTCGGCGATCAATTCGCCGTCGGCCCGCTCAACACCGACCGCAGGCACATAGCCAACATCTTCGGCAGCTACGCCCTGGGCGACCAGCGCTTCGCGAACCGTCTGAAGGGGCTGAACCTGGGCGCGGGCATTCATATGGAGTCGGGAGTGCCGGTCAGCGAATATCTTGCGCACCCGGTTTACTCCACTGCCGGCGAGATCCCGGTGGGCGGGCGCGGCAAGCTTGGTCGCACGCCGTTCTTCGCGCGCCTGGACCTGCATGCCGATTACAAGTTCTCGTTGACCGAACGCTTACGGCTTACGCTGGTTGGCGACTTCTTCAACGTGACCAACAGCCAGAGGCTGCGGCTGCCTGACATGTTCCGCGAGAGCACAGCCGGCCAGACCAACCCGGACTTCCTCAAACCAGGCATCGCGCTGACTGATCTTACGCGCGGTTACTACCTGCCGTTCAACATGCGTATGGGACTGCGGGTGGAGTTCTAGCCCAAAGGCGAATCGGAGAAGATGCAAGACCCCCGAGAGGGATCAGCAAGGACTCCGACGCGATTTTATTATCAACAAAACACGCCAGGCGGAGGGCCGAATAGGCCTGACGCCTGGCGTATTTTTTGAAGAGAGGTCAGTGACTATTGCCTGATTCACAGTAATTTTGCATATAATCTTGCTTGCAATCTGCGCGTACTTTGCGCCTCGGTTCTCAGCGAATTTCGGGGGTTCAGTCGATGACAAAAGTTTATGTCTCATCAACCTTTCGCGATCTTGAAGAATTCGGTTGAACACAAAGGAGAATATTTATGGCAAGCAAAGTGAAGCCGATTCCTGATGGTTGTGAAGGCGCGACGCCGTACTTGTGCGTTAATGGCGCGTCCGCCGCGATTGAGTTTTACAAAAAAGCCTTCGGAGCGACGGAAGTCTACCGGATGATGGAACCGACCGGGAAGATCGGGCATGCCGAGATCAGAGTCGGGCGCGCGGTGATTATGCTGGCTGACGAGTATCCTGAATTAGGTCATCGCGGGCCCAAATCGCTTGGCGGAACACCTGTGACGATTCATCTTTACGTCGAAGACGCGGACGCGGTGGTTAGCCGGGCCTACCGCGCCGGAGCGAAAATATTGAAGCCGGTGACGGACGAGTTCTACGGCGACCGCAACGGCAAACTGGAAGACCCTTTCGGTCACATTTGGTTCATCGCAACCCGCAAGGAAGACGTGCCGCCTGAAGAGATACTGAAGCGATTCGCCGCCTTCTTCGAGCAATAGGAGGACACATGAGCATCCAAGACAACTCTACAAAACGAGCCGGCATTTTTCTGCCTCCCGGCGGCGGACGTTCATATCCGATGGGACGCATTAGCGCCGTCTTCAAGGCCGATGACGAAGAAACGCAAAAATCGTATTCCATCTCGGAGTGGCGCCTGGAGCCGCACACGCAAGGCCCCGGCCCGCACTCTCACGCTGAAGATGACGTTTTCTATGTGATCGAAGGAACGATGAGCTTTCTGATTGGCGATCGTTGGGTTGACGCCCCAACAGGCTCCTTCGTATTGGCGCCGGGAGGACTGACGCACGATTTCGAGAACCGAAGTTCAAGCCCGGCAGCCCTCTTGAACTTCTCGATCCCCGGGGATTTCGAGATGGAAATGCCGGCGATCGTGGAATGGTTTGTCGAGAATCCACCGAAGGACGCCTGACAAGGGCAGTGCTACTCGCGCGTTCCTCTCAGGTTGCTGTTGTTTTCTCCAAAACATTTGGACTTCGAGTTACTAAAGCGGGCGCGAGTTCCGTCCACATATCAGGGAATCAATAACACCTTCCCTGTTGTCTTCCGGCCTTCGAGCTGTCGGTGCGCTTCGGCGGCTTCGCTCAGTGGGAATGTCTTTTCGATCCTCAGCTTCAACTCGCCCGATTTGATCCAGTTGAACAGGTCGCCTGCGCGCCAGAGCAGTTCTTCTCTCGTTGCGGCGTATTGCGCCAGACTAGGTCGCGTCAAAAAGAGCGAGCCTTTTTGCGCGAGCAGCGCCGGATCGAAGGTCGGGACAGGGCCGCTCGATTGGCCGAAGAGCGCCATCATCCCGCGCGGCGCGAGCGACGACAGGCTCTTCAAAAACGTATCGCGCCCGACCGAATCGTAGGCCACCTGGACGCCTTTGCCGCCGGTCAATTGGCGAGTCTCCTGCTCGAAATCCTGTTGGGTGTAAAGAATGACATCATCCGCTCCGGCTTCCCGGGCGAGTTGCGATTTGGCTTCGGTCGAAACCGTGCCTATCGCCCGCGCGCCGATGCGTTTGACCATTTGGATCAGCAACAGCCCCACACCGCCGGCCGCGGCATGAATCAACGCCGCTTCGCCGGCTTTCAGCGGGTAGGCCGAGGTTGTCAGGTAATGAGCGGTCATCCCTTGCAGCATCGCGGCGGCGGCCTGTTCGGCGCTCACGCCTTCCGGAACTTTGACCAGCTTCCACGCCGGCGCTAAGGCGTATTCGGCGTAAGCGCCAGGCTGCATTGCGTAAGCCACGCGGTCGCCGACCGCGACCTCGGTCACATCGGGGCCGACGGCTTCGACAACGCCAGCGGCTTCCATGCCGGGAATGAACGGGCGCGGCAGCGGATAAAGCCCCGTGCGATGATAAACGTCAATGTAATTAAGGCCGATGGCTTCCAGCTTGACCAGGGCTTCGCCCGCTTTGGGCGCGGGCTTTTCGGCGTCGCGGTAAGCCAACACCTCCGGCGCGCCGAAGTTTTCAACGACGATTGCTTTCATATCCTTCGCTCCTCAGAACAGTGTAGGGCAAACTGGCGGTTTGCCTGGTTATCCCGAAAGGCCGCATCGGTGGAGTCATGGCAAACTTCCTGGGAGCGCAGGCATCCTTGCCTGCTTGCTTCGGCCAGTCGGTCATTGCCGGAACCCTGGCAGGCAAGGATGCCTGCGCTCCCAGGAAGTTTGCCCTACCCGCGCGACGCGACTTTCGTTCTTATCCCCCGCCGCCGAGCCGATAGTAACTCGGCGTTAGAAAGATTGTCCAAGTCTTATGTGAACGACGCCATGCGGAGGTCGCAGAGTGGCCCCCCCCTGAGTGACAAAGGATGGCGGATTGAGCAGGTAGCCGTAATCGATGCCGACCGGGCCGATGGGCGTGTTGATACGCAGCCCCAGCCCGACGGTGTTGGACATGTCTTTAAATCGGATATCACGGACGAGAGAGAACACATTGCCAACGTCGTAAAAGGGTACGAGCCGCACACGTCGAGTGAGTGGATAGCGTAATTCGAAATTGAAGATGGTGAGAGCATTGCCGCCACGGGGGACCAGGGCGGGCAGTTCACCCGGGCGGGTCCCCTCGAGAATGATCTGCGGCCCGGCTTGCTCGAAGCGGAATCCGCGGAGCGTGGTGGCGCCGCCCGCAAAAAATCGTTCGCTGATCGGCAACAATTTGTCGTCAAGCGTGTTGGTCGTGGGAACTCGAAAAGGCGCCGCCAGGCCGATGCGCGCCGAGAAAGCGAAGGTGGAATCGCGGATTACGGGCGTCGAAGGGGCGAAGGTTTTGTAGCCCTGGTACGTTCCGAAGAACCGATTAAACGCCTCGTTCCCGCCGAAGATCCGCGCGGCGACGCTGTGCTCCGCGCTCCAAAGCTGTCCGCGCGTCGGCGTGAGCGCGCTGTCGCGCGTGTCGCGGGTGAAGCCGACTGAAAACGAACCCAACCGGATCGAACGATTGTTGCGGCCGATCTCGCCGATCGGGACGTTCTGCGCGTTCGAGAGCCGCGCGTTTTCAAAACTGTAGCGAAATCGCAGGGAAGACTGTTCCGACAATTTCCGTTCGGTCTGGATGAACGCGGCAAACCGATTGATGCCGAAACTTTGCGGGTCTTCGGTCTGCACTTCTCCCTTCACCAGGCGTTTTCGCTGGATGGTCTGCAGATTGGTATTGCGGTCGTAAAAAGTCGAGACCGTAGTGGCCCATTTCGTCCCGAAGGGCCGCAGGTCGGTGTAGGAAAGCTGGGCGAGTTGTTCGCGCCGGCTCGCGCGCATGCGGATCGAAGCGCTGTTGACGCGGCCGAAAAGATTGGTGTTGCTCAACTGGGCCAGACCTCGCGCGCCTTCGTCGGTGGAGTAACCCAACCCGTAGACGAAAAGCATAGGTTTGGCCTCGGTCACCCCAACGGACACCCGTCGCGCGCTCTCATCGTCGCCGGGTTTCGATTCCGTTCGAATCGTGACTTCCCGGAAGGCGCCAGTCGCGTACAGATCGCGCTGCGTGCGGCGGATGAGGTCCGGTGTGAGCGTGTCGCCGGGGCCGAACGCGAGAAAACGGCGGATAGATTCTTCGCGCGATTTGGTTTGCCCCGAGATCACGATTTCGCTCGCGACATTTTTGGGACCCTCTTCCACGGAATAGATCAAACGCGCCTGGTCGTTCTGCAAATCGACGACTTCGGTCGAGACCACGGCGTCGAGATACCCTCGGTCGGCGTAAAGTTTTTTGATGTTGGCGCCGCCCGATCGGATTTGCGTAGGCGAGAACGCCTCGCCGTCCTTAATGGGCGTTGCTTCCCGTAACTCGTCGACTGAGAGGACGGAATTTCCCCTGAACATAACATCCGCGATGGTCGAGCGCGGCCCTTCTTCAACGTTGAAGATGACAGTCAGGTCTTCGCTTTCGGGGCTGAAGGCGAGGCGGGACGCCACGCGAGCCGACCGGAATCCCAAATCGACCATATGTCGTCGCACGACCTCGCTGTCATGCGCCAATCGGTCATTGCTCGTGACGCCTCGGGCCAGCCCGCCGACCAGCGGCAGATTCTTCAAGAAGGGAAAACTTCCTAACGCGCTCTTGGCTTGCGTTTGAAACTTCCCGCTGACGTCGCCGAGGCTGATCTGTTCGGCGCCGTCCAGGCGAATCCTTTCCAGATCCAGGCGTTGTCCCGGCTCGATTTCATAAAAGACTTGCAGATTCGGGCCGTTGCATACTACGGGCTGGCAACGCGATCGAACGGTCGCGAAAAAGTATCCGTGTTCCTGCAAATAATTGGTCAGGTTGCGCTCGCCCAATCGGGCAAGCGGCCGGGAGAAACCTTCTTTTGCGACCGGCGCCAGTTCGCGCAATCGCTTATCGCTCAGTTTGACGCCTTCGGGTATTACTATCGTGACCTCTGCGCGCGGCAGCGGTTCGCGTTCGCTCCTCGGCGTGGCTGCGCCGGCGGGCCGAAGGGTATTGAAAGCGAGCGCATCGGTCGATCCGAAGCCCAGCGAAAATCGCTTGCGCGCGCGGAATTCGATCGTGAAATCGCTGTCTTTATTCCCCCCTTGCGTCGATGCCCCGCCTTGCGTATACGATGCGATTCCTGAGAACCTGTTCGTGAGTGTGTATTCCGTCAAGGCTGTCCGATCCTGCTCCGATCCCAGGTTGGTCGAATAGGTGAAGGCGAGGTTACGCGCCAATTGTCTGCCAACTGTCAGGCGCGCGGCCGGGTTTGAATTCGGGCGTAATACCGGATCGATCTGAAATCTGCTCAGGCCAAGAAGCGATTCCGTCGGTTTCGAGATGAACTCCTGGGTGAGAAGAGAGGCTGCTGTGCCTACTCCGGACCGAACCAGATCCTCGCTCCCAAGCGTATCCGAGTCGGCGCGTCCGGTCGTGACTAGCGAAATCACTTCCGACCGCTGTAATTCAGGTTCGGACCGCAGCGTCACGTCCATGTCGGATACCGGACCTATCAGGCCGACATACACGCGGTATCCACTGACATCACCTTCTGCCAGAAAATTGAGCTCGGGCGAAATGCCCGAGCCGGGCGGAAAATCGATATTCCCGGCCGTGATTTCATAGCGCTGAGAACGGAATTTTACCGTGCCCCCTTCGAAAGTCACTCGCCCTGTGACAGAAGGGTCGGCCAGCGAACCGGCGATTGTGAGCGACGCCGACCCGACCGTATTGACCTGCTCGTTCCGGATCAGGAGCGCATCGTTGGCCTCAATCTGGATGTCCAGATTCGTGCGCGGCAGCGAAGATCCGCTTCCACCGATTCCGGTGTCAAAGCTCAAATCCCCTCCTGAGGATGTCAATCGCTCTATATCGAAATCGGTCACGTACTCCGCTTGCGAAACCCTAATCGCCCCCGTAAGGGATTGTTCCTGAGGATCGCCCTTCAGCGTAACGTCGCCATTGAGCGTGATATGGGCGCCCTGGTAAAAGACGACCGCGTCGTTGGTAGTGACATCCAATTGCCATTCTTTTGGCTGGAGGCGATCGAGAGTGAGGCTCCCTTTCGCATTGAGCGTTCCGTCGTTGACGGCGGCGGTGAAATTTTCGAGCGTGATCTTCTCTCCCGCCATGACAATCCGTCCATTGCCATGTTCCAGGTTGAATTGCTGATCGATTGTCGAATACGACACTTCGTCTAAACGAATCTCCCCCCCGAGTTGAGGCGCGCTAGCCGGTCCCGTCAAGCGAACATCCACCGCCGCCTTGCCGCCTGTTAAATAATCGGGATTCAATCGCGCGATCGCTTCCAGGTCCGCCGTCCCGTTGATTGCGAAATTAAGCTTTGCCTCTTCGCTTATACCAAGAGTTCCACCCAGACTTAGATCGAGCCCGTCGCCGGTAATGCGCGTGCGTTCGAGTGTTATCTCCGGTCCGTTCAGCGTGACTGTCATCGGTGTTTGGACCGTCATCCGGCGTTCTGAGACATCGAGCGAAAAAGAGGTCAGCGAAAGACTTCCTCTCAACCCGTTGATTGTCGCTTCGCCTTTGTCGTTGACTGTCGGCCCGGCGAGCCGGAGCTTGCCGCCGATATTTCCCCCAACTGAAGAAGAGAGGTTAGGCGCGAACGCGGCAAGCATTGGCGCCAGGTCCAGGTCCGTGAGGTCGGCGCTGACCTCGACGGGGCGGCCCGGTTTTCGCAGTTCTATCGCCGCGTGCGCAGATTGAGGTTTGCCTGTAATCCCGGTGACCAGATCGACGTCCAATCGGCCATTTTGACCGGTTCGCGCCGTCAGGCTCAACTGGCCTGCCTGCCGTCCGTTGATCGTCACATTTTGTCCCTGGGCGGCGCCCTGGATATTAAGCTGTTCGATATCTTTGGCGTTGCCGCTCGCCTGGATGTCGGCATTGATAGTTCCGGTCACCGCCAGATTGGGGGTCTCGGCTGCGTTGGCGAGGGCGGCCAAATCGAGATTCTCGACGCGTCCCGTCGCCTGATAGGCATAGCTGTTTAGATCCATAGCGCCGTCCGCCGTAAGTGTTCCTTGCGGCAAGCGTACCTCGGCGCGATTGATTCGCATGCTATTTCCGTCAAACACCAGGCTGGCGGCGGCCATTTCCGCAGTCTGTCCGCCAATCGTCCCATTGATCAGGTTGATCGCCGCTGTTCCTTTCGGAGCGCGCGGCAGGCCCGTCAAATGGGCTTCGCCCGATATATCGCCGGAAAAAAACTTCTGTCCGACTGGCAGCCCGGCGGCCGCGATCAGGGTGTCGCCTGAGATGCGTTCGATCGTGGCGTCCAAACGCCCCTCGGTGGCCTTTGTGTCTCGAGGCGCCGAGTAAGTGAATTTCGCGGAGCCCCCCTGGGCGGCCACGAGCGTCCCGTTCTCGAATTTCACCTCCGTAGGAGAGAGCGACAGATGGCCGCTGAGAGCGCCGAGCGATTCATCGTGGAGTAATACATTCGACGCGTTGAGATCCCCTTCGAGCGTCGGGTCCTTGAATGGGCCTTGCAGCCGGCCTTCAAATCTGAAGGCGCCGAGAATTTGAGGCTCGAATGCCTCGACCGATTTCCGGACCTCTTCGATCGAAGTGGCGATGGTTTGCAATTGCTCGGCGTTTTTGGAGGTGAGCGAAAAACGAAGATCGGTGGTCCCGTCACGTGAAAACTGTCCCGTTGCCTTGACCTGAGAGGCGTCCGAATTTAGCAGGAATTGTTCGACGTCGAACACTCCGCCTCGCGCGCGAATATTTATGTCGCCGGTCATGGGAATGGCGTCGACGGTTTGTGTCGTCTCGGCCTTCAAGTGAATGTTGATGGCGCCGCTCGTGGTCAAAAAATCCATTCCCGGCCAGCTCAGCTCGGCTCCGCCGCCGAAGCGTCCGGCCAGTGGCGCGTGGTCGGTCGAGGCGACCGCGAAAACGTCGCCGGTCTTGAGATTGTCGAAAGTCGCCTTTAAACGGGAATCGCCGCGTCCGAGGTTAATCGCGACATCGCCTGACGCGTTTCCGCCGAAGAGTGAAGCCTTGAATTTGTTCAGCGAAACGGACTCGTTATCGGCGACCAGGTCTCCGTCGAGCTGCCCGACGGACGCGCCGTTGACGACGCCGTCCTTGACTGCCAATTTCCCCGTCGCTCGATAACGTCCACGTTCGAGTTCGGCATCGATGGTTGTCAGACTGATTCCCGAAATCCGCCCTTGCGCGAGTTCGATCTTGTCCACCGTCGCTTGTGTAGAGCTTGCGCGAATACGGCCGCTTGAAGATTCGCCGCGGATTGCTACCGCCGATAAATCAATTAAACGGGCGCCCTGACCGACGGCCGTTCTGGCGTATGCCCGCCGAGTCTCAAAACCGATCCTGGCGCCGTCGCCCTCGACCTTGATCCCTTCGATCTTGACCCCGTGAAGCTGGGCTCCTGACGCGACAATCTCGTTCGAGCTCAAATCAGCGGCGACTTTGTAACGGCTCCCTTCGCCCTCAACCTCTCCCTGGGCGAGCGCGCCCTTGATCCGGGCGCCGTACGCCGCCAAATCGTCCGAATTCAGCTTGAGGTTGATTTTGTAGGCCTTCTCTTTTCCTTCAATCTTCGCATCGACCGTCGCCGCGCCCCGCAGACCTGCTTGCGGTTCCAAGATTCTTTCAATCTCCTCGAGCTCTACTTGTGAATGAAGGTCAATGTTGTATCGCGGCGCCTTCCAGTCGTCGATCCGGCCTGAGGCCGAGGCCTGCAAGACAGGACTTCGAAGCGTAAACTGATCGATCTGCGCGCCCGCCTCCCCGCCCGTTACGAGAAGCTCCAAACCCTCCAACGAAAACTCTCTCCCCTCATAACTAAGCCTTCCGCCGCGAGTCTTCAGTTGCGCCCTGATAGTCTCTCCCACCGGCAGCGGGTGCGCGGTTATTTCTAAATTTCCCAGATCCCCATCGATTTTTCGCGATCGATCATTGATATGCGCTTTGCCGTCTCTAAGGGCGACAATCAGACTTGAGAAATCGAATCCGAGGCGGCTGGGAGCCTGGGGAGGAGCCGAATGCAATCCCCGCAGATTTGAGAGGCCCTGCTCGTCGACATCTATTCGCAAATTCAGGCTTGTCAACTCCAGGCGCTCAAAGATGACCTCGCGACGCAATCGCAATGCGAACGGTTCGCGAATCTGGACCTTCATTTCGGCCTGTTCAATCGTTGCAATTAATTGCCCGGTTTGTTGATTATAGATCTTGATATCGCCGATCTTCGCCGTCTGGAAGCTCCAGGTGATGTTGAAATTCCCGATCTCGACGCGCAGCCCATATTCACTGAGCGCCTCGACTACCTGGCTAGAGATATAACGATTGAGCCTGCCGGTGCGGACGTATAACAGGCCCGCGAGCGTTATTAAGACGAGCAGCGAGAAAACGCTGAGTCCGATCCAGAGCAGGCGTTTGCGACGCGCATACCACGGCCGTTGAATGGAAAGCGTGTCGGGGCGTTGATCCATCTTACTTAATCTCCCAGCTAAAAAGTTCTATGGTGGGGGTTACATCCGCAAATCGGGGGATTCTACCCCTGGCAAAGTGGGTGGGAGGGAGGACTGAATGCTAGCACGGCCTACCCGATGAGAAAAGAGGTCAAAGTCAGAAATACTGTGGTTATTAGATCAATGTACGGGTTTATAGAAGGCGGAGGACACTGATAGATATCTAATTGCTGGGAGCGCGCTAGCGTATGGAGCGCAGCGAGGACTGCTGTTGCTGGCGAATTTAGAAAATGAGTCTTTTAACTTTTAGCTCCGGAGGAGCTTGATGTTTATAGAAATTACCAGACGATTGTCTGAGCTCCGGAGGAGCGACATATGGTGGATGTCGCTCCTCCGGAGCTTGGAAAACTATTGCGCAACGTGTTCTATAAACATTTCGCGCCTCTGGCGCTCCAGAATCTCGGAATTCGCCAGCAGTATCAGGGCTCGCCGCGCTCCATACGCTTCGCGATTTCGGTCGCACGCCGTCACCTCTGCGCGGCGGATTGCGTTATCGCAAAAAGATGGCGCTGTCCGCGCAACAGGATAATTTCGCCGACGATCGCCGGCGTGGCCATCAACGCCTCGCCCATCGGATTGGTCGCAAGCAGTTCAAACTTCGTTCCGGCTTTGACGACATAAACGTCGCCGTCCTCGCTCGGCGCAAACAGCTTGCCGTCGCCCGCCACCGGCGACGCGCTGAAGGAGCTTGGCAGGCGCTCCTGGTAAATCATCTCGCCGGTCTTCGCATGGTATGCGCTGAAAACGCCGTTGTCGGAGCAGACGTAAAAATAATCGCCGTAAACGATCGGAGTTGTTGTGTAAGGACTGCCTTTGCTCGTGCGCCAGGCCACGAATCGGTTCTTCTCGGCGCCCTCTTTTAGCGAGACGTCGCCACGCGCGCCCGGACGAAAAGCGTAGATCGGGCGGCCCGGCGGATAGCCTCCCGCCAGATATATCAGTTCGTGCGCGATGATCGGGACCTGCTGTTTGACCTCAGTGTCGCCGTCGGCGAAGCGCCACAGCTCTTTGCCCGTTAACGGATCGTAGCCGCGAATGTAGTGTCCGCCGTTTGCGATCAATTCGGCGCCTCCTTTGCTTTCATAGATCGTCGGCGTGCTCCACGAAGTGATCTCGCCGCGTTCGGTTCTCCAGACCTGTTGGCCGTCCTTCAGATTGAAGGCCGCGATGAAGGATTGCCGGTGGCCGTCGCACTGCACGATCGCCAGGTTTTTGTAGATTATCGGCGAGGCGGAGTGCCCCCATTCCGAGGTCTTATCCTCATACAAACCGGGATTGAGAACGCCCAGATCGCGCTTCCACAGCAGCTTGCCGTCGAAGTCGTAAGCGAACATTCCCTCTGATCCCATCAACGCGACGACATATTTGCCGTCCGTCACCGGGGTGGCGTTGGCCTGCGTGGCTTTGACGTGGCGCTTGACGCGCGGGATGGCTTCATGAGCGATGCGCTCCCACAGTATCCGGCCGCTGTTCTTATCAAGGCAGTAGATTCGCCAGCTATGCTTCGCGTCGTCCTGCGCCAGACCAATGCCGCGGTCTTTGGGAATGTACGAGAGATTCTCCGCAGAGCTGATGGCTGTCGTGAGAAAGATTCGATCGCCCCACACGACGGGGCTCGAATGAGCAAGGCCGGGGATCGGTGTTTTCCACCTGACGTTGATCGACTTCTCGGCGTCCCAGGTCGCCGGGAGCGTGTTGGCGTCAGAGACGCCCGAAGCCTGCGGGCCGCGGAATGAAGGCCAGTTTTGCGCCTGCGCAGTTAGCGCAAGGCAGTAGCTTAAAACAAGCGCGTGAATCAGCTTCATAATAATCCCTCTGTTCGTAAATCAACCGTAGCGATTAGATATAGGGAAATTTGAAGCGATTATCACCGGGACGAAGCGGTCGCGTCTTCAACAAGTTGTAAAAAATCGGCTCATTCGGTGGTCTTAATGGCTGGAGTTTTTTCGCCTGCCTGCAAGCGGCTATGCTTGCGGCTGTAACCGAAATAGATAGCAAATCCTACGAGCAGCCATGCAATCAGACGAATCCATGTATCGAGCGGCAGACTCGCCATCAACGCCAGCGAAATCAGTATGCCCATCAGCGGCGTGAACGGAACCCAGGGTGTTTTGAAGGGCCTGTTCATATCGGGGCGTTTGGCGCGCAATATCCACACGCCCGCGCAAACTATGATAAACGCCAGCAGCGTCCCGATGTTGACCAGTTGACCGAGGACGCTGATCGGAAAGAGTCCTGCGAAGGTCGCGACCAGCAAACCGACCACAATCGATGAAATCCACGGCGTGCGGAATCGCGGATGAATCGCGCCCGCCCAGGGCGGCAACAGCCCGTCGCGCGACATTGCGTAAAAGACTCGCGATTGCCCCAGCAGCATCACCAGCATGACAGTGCTCAGCCCGGCCAGGCTTCCCAGATTGACTATCAGGCTCCCCCACTTCACTCCAGTCGCGCCGATCGCCAGGGCGACGGGGGCGGGCACGTTCAATTGCGAATAGTGCATGACTCCGGTCAGCACAGCCGAAACAGCGAGAAAAAGGATTGTGCAGATGGCGAGCGAACCCAGAAGGCCGATGGGCATGTCGCGTTGCGGGTTCTTGGCCTCCTGGGCGGCGGTCGTGACGGCGTCAAAGCCTATATAGGCGAAGAAGATCACCGAGGCGCCGCGCGCTATGCCCGACCACCCGAACTGTCCGAATTCGCCTTTATTTTCAGGTATGAACTCGCGCCAGTTGTTCGTGAAAACGTCGGGGTTTTGCCAAAGGTACGCGCCGGCGATGGCGATAAATATGATGATCGTGGCGACCTTGATGAAGACCGCTATGGTGTTGAATCGCGCCGACTCTTTGACTCCGATGACCAGAACGGCTGTGACGATCAGGATCGAAACGAACGCGGGCAGATTGAACAGGGCGTTCGCGCGCGGCAGGCCGTCGAGACTGATTCCCGCCGCGTTGATCGCGGGCAAAACAGTCGCCAGTTGCGACCAGCGGCCTTGAAAGAAGACAAACTCGCTTCCGGGCGTTCCAATTATCTGCGGCGGCAAGTTGACGCCGAAATCCTGCAGCAAACTGACGAGCGTGCCGCTCCATCCCGAGGCCACCGTGGCCGCGCCGAAGGCGTATTCCAGCACAAGGTCCCAGCCTATGATCCAGGCGAAAAGTTCGCCCAGCGTCGCATAACCGTAGGTGTACGCCGAACCAGAAATAGGAATCATCGCGGCGAATTCGGCGTAGCAAAGCCCGGCGAAGGCGCAGCCTATCCCCACAAGCACAAAGGAGAGCGTAATCGCAGGACCGGCGAATTGCGCGGCCGCCGTGCCTGTCAAGACGAAGATGCCCGCGCCGATGATGGCGCCGATTCCCAACGAAATCAGGTTATAAGGCCCCAGCGTGCGGACCAGGCTGTGCGAGCCTTCCGAACCAGTTTCGGCGAGCAGTTGGTCGAGCGGCTTGGTGGCAAGCAGCTTTGACATATTTTTCTCCTGTGTTGGTGACGTGTGTTCGGGCGCGCGCGATCTTAGGCGAGATGAGCGAAGCGGCGAAGCTTTATGTGATGGGAGGGAAGGATCGCGTGATAAGCGGGTCGAATGGCGTGTCGCGGCGGCTTCTTCGTGGCCTTTGCGCCTTTGCGTCTTTGCGAGAACCGCCGCCTGAATGAGTGGACTCATTTCTCGCAAAGGCGCAAAGGCGCAAAGGCGATGGGTTTTAATTCCCAAAGGATGTAAGTTTGTCCCTCATTAACGCAAAGGTCAGCAATGCCGCCGCTCGTCACACAGTTTTTCTGCTTTCGTTTATTGACCGGCGAACAGGGCGCCGAAAACCTTGTCGCTCCAATCGCGCAGCGTCATCGTCGTCGTAGTCTCAGGCGTCCGCGGTTCCGCAATGGCGTTCGGCTTTGAGAGAGCCTGATACATTTCCACAAGCCCCTTCGCGAATCCGGGGCTTGCGCCCATGCCTAGAAACGCTTGATAGGCCTGATCAGGCGTGATCTGAACATAATTCACCGGTTTGCCGATCGCATCGCTCAAGATTTTCGCAGCATCCGCGAAAGTGATGTCGGCAGCCCCGTGCAAGCCGCGAGTCTGATGGCCGCTCCAGTTCGTCTCACGCAACAACCGCGCCGCGACGGCGCCGATGTCATGGGTCGCAATGATTGGGTACGGAAGATCACCCGGAAGAAGCTCGTAGATTGCGCCATCGTTCTTGATCGGCTCGATTTGCTGAAGGAAATTTTCCATGAAGAAGCCGGGTCGCAGATGGACGATGTTTTCCGCTACGGCGTTCATATGGCGCTCGACGGCGGCAAGGCCGGAGATTGGACCAGCGTTTTCCAGATGCGCGCCCGCGCTCGAAACATTGACCACATAGGGAATTCCGCTCTCCTTGATCGCTGTCGCGGCGACGGCGCCCAGTTCGCTGTGGTAAGCGGCGACGTCCGGATGCGTTAAGCTGGGCGGCGTTACCCAGAGCGCGGCTTTGGCCCCTCGGAACGCCTTAGTCACTAAACCCACGTCGGTGATTGATCCTTGATGGACTTTGACCCGGCTGCGTATGGAATCGGAGAGTTTTTCAGGTTGGCGGGCGATGACGGAGACGTCCGATCCTGCCTGCAGAAGTTGTTGTAAAGCGTGTTTGCCGATGTTCCCTGTCGGCGTTGTAATTACGATAGACATATCTTTGCTCCTCAGAAAAACCGTCCACAAAGAACACGAAGAATCACAAAAGAAGAAAAATCTTTGCGCCACTTCGTGTCCCTTTGTGGACACATCATTATTTCAGGGCGTCGCCACACGAAATGAACAACCCCTTTACTACTTTGTTGACCAACGAAAGGGAGAATATAATCGCGTGGGTGGAGTTTCTATGTGGGATTCGCTTGATTTTATGTCAGATCGTCCAATTTGAATTCGCAATGGATGCTTTAACTGAAGTTTTGAACAGTGTTCGCGTACGCAGCACGGTCTATTGCCCGGTCGAGATAGGCGCCCCGTGGGGGCTTTATATTGCGAAAGAGATCGGCGCGCCGTTTTTCATTCTGGTCAAAGGCTCGGCCTTTCTTGTAATTGAGGAACTGAATATCAGCCGTCGCCTGAAGGCCGGCGATTTCATCATCATTACGAAACAATGCGCATGTAAAGTCTCGGATTCGCCGGGGTCGGAAGTCATAGACCTTCAGGAATGGCTGCGGCTCAACCCTCCAGGACCGGATGGGAGATACAAGGTCGAGGGCAGAGGCGAAATCACGAATTTTATCGGCGGGACGTTTTTCTTCGAAAACCATGAGAGCCATCCGCTGCTGAAAGTTTTACCGCCCTTCCTTCATTTTTCCGCGACGCCGGGAAAAACCGGAGGAGATAACAAGGTTCGAGACTGGTTCGGAACGACTCTCGACCTCATCATAACCGAATCGGCTTTGCGCAAACCCGGCGCCGAGCCAATCATTACCAGGCTCTCTGACATCCTCTTCATTCAAGCGGTTCGGGCATACGCTGCCGCGGCCTCCGGCGAGCGGCCGAACTGGTTCGCCGCGGCTGCGGACCCGCAGATCAGCGAAGCGATCGCCAGCATCCATCAGGCGCCGCAAAGCCAGTGGACCGTCGAGCGATTGGCGACCCTTTCAGGGATGTCGCGCTCGGCGTTCGCAAACCGGTTCACCGAACTCGTCGGTGAACCGCCACTTCGATATCTGTCGCGCTGGCGCATGCACAAAGCCATCGAAATGCTCCGCGAAGGAAAGCGGACGACCGCCGAAATCGCCGCCCTCGTAGGGTATGAAAGCGAGGCCGCTTTCAGCAAGGCGTTTAAAAAGTGGAACGGGCTGGGACCAGGAACTTTTCGCCGGACCAAAAATAATTCGACATAGACAGGATGAACAGGATTTCCCAGGATGTTCAAAATAATCGATCATCAGCCCTTCTTCGGCCAATCCTGAAAAATCCTGTTCATCCTGTCTATATTCCTTTTATGCTGCGCGCACGCTTGGCTTTTACAGCCTGCCCAGGAGTTGGTGTAGCCGGTCGCGGTAATTACGGCTCAGGCGCAGTTCGGCGCCGTTTCGGAGAATGATCCGCCAGTCGCGATGCGACCAGGGCTGCAATTCCTGAATGCGATCGATGTTGACCAGCCGCGATCGGTGAATGCGCGGGAATTTGCGAGGGTCGAGCTGCGCGGCGAGGCGGCTGAGAGTTTCGCGCATCAGCGACGACTGTTTGCCGAAATGGATGCGGACGTAATTGCCCTCAGCCTCGATCCAATCGATCTCGTCGGTCTTGAGCACGAAGACACGGTCGTTGTTTTTGATGACCAGGCGGTCGAGGTATTGCGGCCCGTCCTTGATTTCTGAGAGCAGGCCGAGGATTCGCCGGTTCACGTCGTCGCGGTCTTTTTCCCGAAGCCGCTCTTTCGCACGCCGCAAAGCCCGCGTAAACCGCGCGCGATCGAACGGCTTGAGCAGGTAATCTACGGCCTGAGCGTCGAAGGCCCGCACGGCGTACTGTTCGTAAGCGGTGACGAAGACGAACAGCGGATTTCCGCCGTCGTTCAGCGCTTCGGAAACCGCCAGGCCGTCCATTCCCGGCATCTGCACATCCAGAAAGATCAGGTCCGGCGCGAGTTCGCGCGCGGCCGACATGGTTTCGGCGCCATTCGCGCATTCGCCGACGATGGCGATTTCGGAGTCGCCTTTGAGCAACTCACGCAGGCGCTTACGCGCCAACGGCTCGTCGTCGACGATCAGAACTCGAATTGGTTTGGATTCGGTCATTGTCTTTTTCAGAAAATCATCCACAAAGCCACACCAAGGATCACGAAGATGAAATCAATCCTTAGTGTCTCTTCGTGCGGCTTTGTGGATGAGATTTTCATTGTGAAAAGGGATTTCCAGTGTTACGACCAGTCCGCCTTCCGCCGCGTTCGTCATTCCGAAATTATGGTCGTCGCCGTAAAGCTGCCGCAACCGTGATCGCGTGTTGGCGAGTCCGACGCCGTCGGCCGCGCCGTTTTCCGTCGTCAATCCGGGGCCGTTGTCGCGCACTTCGACGCGCAAGCGCCCATTGTCGCGTCGCGCGCTGATTGCGACGACGCCCTCGTTCATTTGCCGGGCGACGCCGTGGCGTATGGCGTTTTCGACTATCGGTTGAAGAAACAGGTTGGGCACCCTGGCGTCCATCGTGTCCGGCTCGGCTTCTATCCGCGTCGTAAGGCGGTCTTGAAAACGCAGCCTCTCGATCTCCAGGTAGCATTCCAGGAAATTCAACTCCTGCTCCAAGCTCGTCTCTTGCTCGCCGGAATTTCGCAAGGTCATTCGGAGAAATTCTCCCAGACGGGCGATCATCTGGTCGGCGGCCTCAATGTCCTCGCGCATCAGCGCCGAGATCGAATGGAGCGTGTTGAAGAGAAAATGCGGGTGCAGTTGCATCTTCAGCGCCGCGAGCTGTGATTGAGCCAACTCCGTTTCCAATTTCGAGGCCCTGAGCTGACCCTCCTGGTAGCGGTGGTAATAATCGAAGGCGTAGCTCGCGAGTAGGATCGTCCAATAGATCAGGCTCCACCAGGCGAAGCTTGAGAGGAAGACGGGTTGAAATTCGGCGAGCATCGTCGAGACCGAATCAGGCCACACTCCCCTGCTCAGCCGCGATGAAATGGCCACGTAAAGGAGCAGGTGGGCGAATGAGAAGATGAATCCGGCGGGCGCATGAAAGAGCATCCCATCCAGCCATTCCCTCCTCGGGATCGGGAATGTGCGGGCCAGCCACAAAATCAAGGGAGAAGAGACGACCCACAGCAGCCAGAATACGATCCCGCGCAGCAGCGCCTGAGTCAGAGTGATCGGGCGGGCTTCATAAGCATGTTGCAGGTAGACCTGAATGGCGAAATAGAGTCCGGGCAGCGTCCACGCGCCGAAAATGAACAGCCATTGTGTCGAACGTCTTTGCCACATAAGCGCCTGGCGGTATCTTGCATCAATTCTCAAAGCCCCAGCAAGTTTCGCATCGGCAAAACGATGAGGTAAAATCTGAGCTTCATTGAAACCCAAATTTACGGAGGAATAATGGCTGTGAGGAATTTTCTTGAAAACCGCCTGGGCAAAGAAGTTGAGGTCTGTTGCGAGGGGATTACGGTCACCGGTAAAGCGACCAAGGTCGAAGGCGCCGTTCTTCACCTGGAGAAAGACGGCGTGACTGCATACGTCAACATTGAAAAGATCATCATCGTATGGGATTCGCAGGAGAAGAAGGCTCACTCCCCAGGCTTTATTTCGCAATCTAAATAGCGGTTTTCGGCGCGGGCCTCGGGCGCGCTCGGCGTCCGCGCCTGACGCCCGGCGGCCGCCGGCTCATTTTGGAGCCGCCGCCGCTCTTCTTCGGACCGGCGCAAAGATGCGCCTGTAGCCGATTATCCGGCTTCTCCAATATTTATCGGATTTATCGAAATAAGACAGCATGACGCCCCCTGAGGTCGAGGCGTGGTAAAACGAATCCGCGTCGCGCAGGATGCCGACATGGTCCAATCCTTGGAAGAATACCAGCGTGCCGAAACGCGTGGACTCTTCCATGGTGGCTTCGGGCAACTTCTGCCAGAGGTTGCGCGTGGAGTCCCGATTGAAATCGACTCCCGCTTCCCGAAAGACTCTCCATACAAAGCCCGAACAGTCGTAACCGTTATCGTCAGTCCCCGCCCATCGGTAAGGTAGGCCAAGACGGCTGCTGATAGCTTCATTTAAGTTTGATTCGATCTCTTTGGGGTAAATCGGGCTGTGCTCGATGAAACTGCCGGAAGTGACCGGCGTTGAAGGGGAGGGGCCGGCTTCGGCGATATTCAAACCGGACGCGAACAGACTGAACGCAAAAAAAAAGACCGCCATTCGCATGTGTCTCTAACCTCCTCGTTCTTCTACAGTACCGCGCGCGGCGCGGTACCTGTATCTCTAAGTTGAAAGAGGGGGACATCTAACGGATGCAAATTGGTTACCAGAGGGGTTCGAGGGGATAAGAGGGATTAAAAATAGAAGCATTTACTATGCCGCCGGTTCTAATTTGTCACTCGAAAAATTAATAGGCGCGACAAAAAAAGACCATTCAAGCGGCTTGAACGTCAATACAGTGGGAAAGGCCTTGAAAATCAGTGATTTTGGGATGGGCAATTCCAGTTTGCGCAATTATACTTTTGCGCCGCGGCCGTAGCGTCGCACATAATTTTCGATTCCAGACCCCCGAAATAGATATACGAAACCGAATATCACTCTTATGAAAATAGCCATTTTGGGGACTCGAGGAATTCCGGCGAACTACGGCGGCTTTGAAACATTCGCAGAGCAACTCGGGACAAGGTTGGCGGTCAGAGGACACGAAGTAACGGTTTACGGACGCAAGCATTACTCGACCATCGGCGCGCCCACCTACAACGGCGTAAATCTGGTGATCCTTCCGACCATCCGCCATAAATATTTCGACACCGTCATTCATACTTTTCTTTCCGTTCTGCACGCCGCGCCGCGCCGCTACGACGCCATTCTGATATGCAACGCGGCGAACAGCCTCTTCGCTTTCATCCCGCGCCTGTTCGGGACGCCGACCCTGGTCAACGTCGACGGGCTGGAGCGCAAGCGCAAGAAGTGGAACTGGGTCGGGCGACATTACTATCTGGTTTCCGAATGGCTTTCGACCTTCCTGCCGACGGCCATTGTGACCGACGCGGGGGTCATCCAGGATTACTACGCGACGCGCTACAGGAAGGAGTCGGAGATGATCGCCTATGGGGCCGAGGTGGCTCGCCGCGCCGACCCCGAAAGGCTGCTGAGGTTCGGCCTGCAGCCGAACCGCTACACGCTTTACGTCAGCCGCCTGGAGCCTGAGAACAACGCGCACCTGGTAATCGAGGGGTACCGTCAGGTGAAGACCGATCTGCCTTTGGTGATCGTCGGCGACGCCCCATACGCCGAGGACTACATCGCGCGATTGAAGAGCACGAGAGACCCTCGGGTCAAATTCCTGGGGTTTGTCTTCGGCGAAGACTACAGGGCTCTGCAGCAGAACGCTTACTGCTACGTCCACGCCACGGAGGTCGGGGGCGCGCACCCGGCTCTGATCGAAGCGATGGGCGCGGGCAATTGCGCGCTCGCTCTCGGCACTCCTGAAAATGCGGAAGTCGTCGGCGACGCGGGCGTCATCTATAAATCGGCTGAGGACCTGACAGTCTGTTTGCAGCGCGTCATCGATGACCCAACGATCATCAGGGAATACCGACATCGCGCAATGACCCGAGTGATCGACCGCTACAACTGGGAAAAGATCACTGATCAGTATGAAGAATTGCTCGCGCGGCTCGCCGGCGTCAAAATTCCGGCGCGCAAAACCGCTCCGGCCGATCCCGGCTCTTACCCGCTCTTTGTCGAGGAGTCTCCCAAGGCGAAAAGCGCTACAGAAAACATTACATAAGTGGGGAGTGGGGAGTGGGGAGTGGGGAGTGGGGAAAATCGAAAGACACCCCCATTTCCCACTCCCCATTCCCGATTCTTATGAATTACCAGT